>NZ_JAKMQK010000016.1:0-40810 GCF_025771545.1 Campylobacter sp. IFREMER_LSEM_CL908 | reverse complement strand
GGACAGAACTTCAACCAAGCACTCCAGTGAAAAAAGAAAAATCTAAAAAAGATTTACCTTTTATAGAAAATAATATTTATTTATCAACTAGCGATAATTTGAAATCAGATGGTGGACTTGTGATAAAAAAAATTAGAAAAGAAAAAGATGTAGATAAGGCTGTCACGAGAAAAAGAGCAGTAACTTGCATAGTTAATGATGGATTTAAAACTATGAATCCTTGTGTAGTAAGTGATATATAAAATATAAATACTAGGTTATCCTAGTATTTATAGTTGTAGATATTATTGAAATTTACTATTGATCAATTCTTAAATTACAATTAATCTAAATCAAGTGTTATTATAAATTAAGGTAAAATCATGAAAAAACTTTCTCTTTGTATTATAGCAATTAGCTCTTTAGTCTATGCTAATAATGGAAGTATTATCATAGCTAAAAATGATATAGAAAAGGTTATAGAACTATCTCCTGATAGAAATCTCCCTCAAAACAAAGCTATCAAAGAAAATCTAAAAACTAAAGATGATTATAAAAAAGCTCAAGAAGCTAAAAAAGATTTTGAAGAAAAAAAGAAAGAATTAAAAGAAAAACTAAATCAAGAAGATGAAACTAATGAGGAAACTAATAATCAAACTAATAACAACACTACCAACCTAAATAACCAAATTAACACTAACACAAACAATGACAAAGCTAACACTAACTCTAGTATAAATAATCAAACAAACAATAATTCTAATTCAACTAATAATAGCTTTAATACCAATAATGCTTCAAACAATCATAGTTTTAATAACAACACTACCAAATTAAACAATCAAACCAATACCAACAATAATACAAGTAACCCAAATAATCAAACAAACAATAGTTCTAATAATAACTCTACTAACTCAAGTAATCAAACTAATACTACCACCACTAAACAAGTAATAACCAAATACAAATTTGTTATCACTAATGAAAACACTAGCTTTGAAAAGCTAGGTATTAAAGAAGAAGATTTACAAATACTCATTAGTGAGTTTAGCACTAGAAAATTTAGCTTGCAAGATTTACAAGATATATCTAATATTATTGCTTATTATTTCCAAGTTAATGGCTATCCTGCTGCAACAGCTTATGTACCCCAACAAGAATTTGAAGATAGTGTGCAAATAAACATAGCTTTGGGAACATTAGGTAAGTATATAATAAAGAATAAAACTACTATAAAAGATTATTTCATAGAAAGTAAGCTTAATGAAAGAATCAAAGGTAAAATCATCTCTACTAAATTAATAGAAGATAGTGTGTATAAAGTCAATGAAATGTATGGAGTACAAACCCTAGCAGGCTTACAAGCAGGAGAGAATGTAGGAGAAACTGATATAGTTATAGAAGTAGTTCCTGATACTAAGGCTAATGTATTATTATATGCTGATAATTATGGTATTAAAAGTGCAGGGGATATTAGAGCTGGTATTAGTATGGGATTTAATTCTATATTTAATATGGGAGATTATTATAATTTTTACTTACAATCAAGCAATGAAAAACAAATTAACTATGGGGCTAGTTATACTTTCTTTTTAGGAAATTTAAAAATTACTCCAAGTGTATCAAAAGGAAATTATTCTTTAGGTGGAGATTATCAAGAAGTTGGCTTTAGTGGAATTTCAAAAAGTATAGGTATAGACTTTTCTTATCCTGTATGGATTAATACTAATTCATCTTTATACTTTACTTCTAGTATTTATCATAAAACTTTAAATGATAAAGCTTTCGCTTATACACCATTTTCATATATAGCAAATAAAAATTCTAATGTAGGTAGTGTAGGTTTAGAAGGTTTATTTAGAGGCTTTGAGAATAATACCTTAAGTTATAGTGCTAAGATAAGTATAGGTAAGGTTAATGATGATGGACTTTTTATAGAAGATAATTATTTTAAAAATGAAAGCAAAGGCTTTGGTTGGTTTAGAAAACTCAATGCTAGTTTGAATAATTATTATAGTATTAATGAGTATATTACTCATACTTTAAATATAAACTATCAAAAGGTATTAGGGAATTTTGAATTAGATTCTTCTGAAAGTTCATCCTTAGGTGGAGCTTATGGAGTAAGAGCTTATGATAATGGAGAGGGAGATGGAGATAATACCATAGTAGCTAACTTTGGTATAAGAATAAATATACCAAATACTAATTTTTATTTTACTCCCTTTTATGATGTAGGTTATGCTTGGTATGAAAAAGCTTCAGGGGATAGATTAGCAGATGAGCATTTTTTAGATGCAGTAGGCTTACAAATACTTTATAATAAAGCTAATGAGTATTATATAAAGCTTGATGCAGCAAGAGCAGTTCATCAGTATAAATATGATGATGAACATAGAATGAAATTGTATTTAAGTGGTGGGGTGTATTTTTAACTACACCGTTTTTATAATTAAACACCAAAGAAAATTTCAGGTTTTAATCTAAGCATTAAACAATATGCAGCCAAACTAGCTTGCTCTCTTGTATAGTTTCTATTGCCTTGTATATGAATGCATTCTTGTAAAAAGGTTCCATCTTTATACATAGCTCCTATGTAGATGGTGCCTGCTTTGGTATTTTTATCATTTTCTTCTCCAGCTACCCCACTAAGCGCTAAAGCAAAATCACAATTTGTGGTTTTAAAAACCCCTTTTAACATAAAATAAATACAACGATCAGAATATTCCCCAACACTTTCTAAAGTATCATTGCTCACCCCAAGCCAAGAATTTTTTAAACGATTAGAATAAGTGATCAAAGAACCCTCAAACACATTAGAAATTCCTGAATTTTCAGCAAATTTTGAAGCACAAAGTCCTGCAGTACAACTTTCTGCAAAGGAAATTTTTAAGTTTTTTTCTAAAAGTTTTTTGGCTATAAATTTAATAGGATCATTTCCTAAAAATACTTTTCCTGCAAAAAGTTTGAAAACCCCTTTTAAAAATCCTTCTAGTTTTCCATATTGACTAGCACTTGCTCTAATGCAAATGAGATTATCTAATAATGCACTTGAGCAAGTTTGAATTTCAAAAGAAGTAGTAAGTGTGCTAAGTAAGATATTTGCACTCATTTCATCTATATCTAAAAGACAAAAATACGCATAGTCAAGTTCAGGATTTTGCAAAATCAAAGGCAATTTTTGCTCTATATTTATATTTAATAAATTAATATGGCATTGCTCAAAAGAACTTAAAAAGGAATTTTTTTCACGCAAAGCTTTTGAAGGTACTAGGGTATCATTTTCTAAGATTAAAACATCATCATTTAAGGTTGCTATGATTTTAGCTATGGTTGCATAGTATTCGCTAATGCTAAAAATGGTTATATAGCTATATTCTTTAGAAAGTTTTTCAAGTAAAAAAGGAAGTTCTTTATCAGGTTTGTTTATAAATTTTAACTCATGAAGCTCTAAAAACTGCTTTTTGTATTCTTCTTGTATATAACGCATATAATTTTCATTAATAATAATTTCATTGCCTATAATGATGATGAGATGTTTCATGATTTTCCTTTTTTTATTGCGATTATAACAAAAAAATAAGTGCAAATTAAAAGTATTTTAAGTAGAATTTACTATTTTTAAATTTTTCAAGGTGGATTATATGGATTATAAAGATACGCTATTGCTTCCAAATACGACTTTTGCAATGCGTGCAAATTTAGCAGAGCTTGAGCCTAAGCGTTTTAGCAAGTGGTTTGAAAACAACTATGCTTATGAAAAAATGAAACAAAAAAGACAAGGAATAAGCGAGAGTTTTACTTTACATGATGGCCCTCCTTATGCTAATGGACATTTGCATATTGGCCATGCTTTAAATAAAATTTTAAAAGATATCATCATTAAAATGCATTATTTTCAAGGTAAAAAAGTGCGTTTTACTCCTGGTTGGGATTGTCATGGTTTACCGATAGAACAGCAAGTTGAAGTTAAACTTAAAGATAAAAAGCAAAGTTTAAGCAAAAAAGAAATTCGTGAGTTTTGCAGAGAGCATGCGAGAGAATTTGTAAATATCCAAAGAGATGAATTTAAGTCTTTGGGTGTGATTGCTGATTGGGATGAGCCATACTTGACTATGAAAAATGCTTTTGAGGCAGATATTTACAAAGCTTTATGTAAAATCGCTAAAAAAGGACTTTTGCTAGAAAGAAGTAAGCCTGTTTTTTGGAGTTGGGCTGCTAAGAGTGCATTAGCAGAAGCTGAAGTAGAGTATGAAGACAAAGAAGATTATTCTATTTTTGTAGCTTTTGAGCTTGATAAAACTTCCCTTGAAAAGCTAGGTGTAAAAAAAGCTAAAGCAGTCATTTGGACTACCACGCCTTGGACTTTACCGGCAAATCAAGCTATATCTTTAAATCCAAATGAAAAATATGTTATCACTGAAGAAGGTTATATTTTTGCTAAAGCCTTGCTTGAAAATATGATTAATAAAAACTTCACTCAAGGAAAAATTCAAAAAGAACTTTTAGGTGTTGAATTTGAAAATTTAAGTGCTATTAATCCACTCAATCAAAGAAAATCCACTCTTATTTTAGGCGATCATGTTTTAATGGAAGGTGGAACAGGGCTTGTACATACTGCACCAGGTCATGGTGAGGATGATTATTATGTGTGCTTAAAATATGGCATTGAAGTGATTATGCCAGTAGATGATGGTGGGTGTTATGATGAAACACTAAGAGCTAAAGGGCTTTTGCCAGAGCATTTATTAAATGAGTTTATAGGACTTCATATTTTTAAAGCAAATGAGCGTATTTTAGAATTGCTTGGCGAAGCTTTGCTTGAAAGTTCTAAATTTATACATTCTTATCCATTTTGTTGGAGAACACATAAACCGGTTATTTATAGAGCTACAAAACAATGGTTTATCTTAATGGATGAGAAAAAATTAGATGGAAAATCTTTAAGAGAACTAGCACTAGAGCAATTAAATAATGTGAAATTTTACCCAGAAAGTGGGGTAAAAAGACTTAGTTCTATGATAGAAAATCGCCCTGATTGGTGTATATCAAGACAAAGAGATTGGGGTGTGCCTATCGCATTTTTTAGAGATAAAAACACCAAAGAAGTGATTTTTGATGATGATGTTTTAGATCATTTGGTGGGAATTTTTGAAGCAAATGGAGCTGATGCGTGGTGGGATTTAGAAATAAAAGATTTATTACCGCCAAATAGCAAATATGATCCAAATAATTTAGAAAAAGTTTATGATATTTTAGATGTTTGGTTTGATAGTGGTAGCACTTGGGAAGCAGTATTAAACTCAGCAAGATATGATGCAGGAGAATATCAAGCTTCAATGTATCTTGAAGGAAGTGACCAGCACCGTGGATGGTTTCAAAGCTCACTTTTAATTTCTACTGCTATCAATCACAAAACCCCATATAAAAACATACTTACTCATGGCTTTACCGTAGATGAAAAGGGTCAAAAAATGAGTAAATCTAAGGGTAATGTGATTTTACCTCAAAATGTAGCTAAAAATTATGGGGTAGAAATTTTAAGACTTTGGATAATGCTTAGTGATTATTCAACAGACTTAAAAATTTCAGATAATATCTTAAAACAAGTAAGCGAGCAGTATAGAAAGATAAGAAATACTATAAGATTTTTACTTGCAAATACTAATGATATGGAATTTTTAGAAACAAAAAATTTCACACTTTTAGATAAGTGGATTTTAATGCGTGCAAAAGTTGCTTTTGAAGCATGTGAAGTTGCTTTTGAAAAATATGAATTTGCAAAAGGCTTTAGTGTGCTTTTAAATTTCTTAAGTGCGGATTTAAGTGGAATTTATTTAGATGTGTGCAAAGATAGATTATATTGTAATGCAAAAGATGATACAAAAAGAGTAAGCGCGCAAAGTGCTATGGTGCTAATAGCTAGAAAACTTTTTGCGCTTTTAGCTCCAAGTTTAACTTACACTATAGATGAAGCTTTAGAACATGCAAATGTGGCCATTAAAGAAAATGCTAAAGATGTTTTTGATTTGGTATTAAAAAATGGCTTTGATTATGAGTATAAAATCGAAGATGATTTATTTATAAAATCAAGAGAAAAATTCTTTGAGCTTATAGATGTATTAAAAAAAGACAAAATCATCAAATCAACCTTAGAGTTAAGCTTGCAAACAAGTGCAAATGAGCTTTTGAGTGAAGATATTGAAGAAGTAGCTGATTGGTTTATGGTAAGCTCAGTAGAAAGCTTAGATGATAAAGAAGCTTTGAGTGAGTTTAAAATAGATGATCATAGTTTTAAAATAGTGCGTTCTTTATTGCACAAGTGTCCAAGATGTTGGAAATTTTTAGCAAAAGAAGAAGAATGTTTATGTCCAAGATGTAATAGTGTGGAAAAAGCAAAAAATGTTTGAGCAAGCTTTACCTTTTAGCGTGGTAGTGATTACTTTATTGAGCTTTTTATTTATCACGCTTTTTTTGTTTTATTTGGTTAAAAAATTTAAGGATAAATAATGGTAACTTTAAAAGAAGCTTTGAAATTTTCAAATGAAGAATTAGAAAATCTAAAAAAAGAATTAAATGAAAAAGCACATCAGCAAAAGCATTTAGGTGCTTATGTAGAGCAGTTTTTAAATAAAGACTTAAGCACTTCAGGTACTGGCGTACCAGTAGCTATAAAAGATAATATTAGTGTAAAAGATTGGGAATTAACTTGTGGCTCTAAAATTTTACAAGGCTATGTGGCTCCTTATGATGCAAGCGCTATTGTAAATTTACGCAAAAATAATTTTACTCCATTTGGAAGATGTAATATGGATGAGTTTGCTATGGGAAGTACAAGTGCAACTTCTTTTTATGGTAAGACTTTAAATCCGCTTGATAATACTAAAGTTCCAGGTGGAAGTAGTGGGGGGAGTGCTGCTGCGGTTGCTGCAGGGATAGCTTTAGCAAGTTTGGGTTCAGATACAGGTGGTTCAGTAAGGCAACCTGCTGCTTTTTGTGGTTGTGTTGGGTTTAAGCCAAGTTATGGAAGAGTTAGCAGGTATGGTTTAGCAGCGTATTCTTCAAGCCTTGATCAAATAGGAGTTTTAACGCAAAATGTTGAAGATGCCGCAATTTTATATGATGCTATTGCAGGCTATGATGAAAAAGATAGCACAAGTACAAACATAGCTTTTGAACCAACTACGCCAAAGCTAAATGCAAATAAAAAGCTAAAAATAGCTGTGATTAAAAACTATGTAGAACAAACCAATGATGATGTAAAACAAGCCTTATTAAAAACTATAGATATGTTAAAAGCAAATGGCCATGAGATTGTTTATAAAGACTTAATGGATTCTACATTTGATGTTGCGGCTTATTATATCATAGCAGCAGCTGAAGCAAGTGCAAATTTAAGCCGTTATGATGGTGTAAGATATGGTAGAAGAAGTGAAAAATGTGACAATCTTAGTCAAATGTATGTAAATAGCAGAAGTGAAGGTTTTGGTGAGGAAGTAAAAAGAAGAATTTTACTAGGAACCTTTGTTTTAAGTAGTGGCTATTATGATGCATACTACATCAAAGCACAAAAGGCTAGAAGATTTATCAAGCAAAAATATGAAGAAATTTTAAACGATTGTGATTTGATTTTTATGCCAGTTGCTCCAAGCGTTGCTTTTGGTTTTAACGATATAAAAACTCCAGTGCAAATGTATTTAGAAGATGTATTTACTATTTCAGTGAATTTAGCAGGACTTGGTGGCATTAGTGTGCCAGTAGGAAAAAATGAAAATGGACTTAGTATTTCTGCTCAGCTTATATGCAAAGCTTATGATGAGCAAACTTTATTAGATGGTGCTTTGAGCTTGGAAGAAATTATCAAAAACAAATAAAGGAAAAATTATGAAAATCATAAAACGCGCTTTGACTTTTGAAGATGTTTTACTAGTCCCTCAATATTCTGAGGTTTTACCTAAAGAAGTAGATATTAAAACAAGACTTACAAAAAATATCACCTTAAATATGCCTTTGATTTCGGCTGCTATGGATACAGTTACTGAACATAGAGCAGCTATTATGATGGCAAGGCTTGGTGGCATAGGGGTAATCCATAAAAATATGGACATAGCTTCACAAGTTAGAGAGATAAAAAGAGTTAAAAAAAGTGAAAGTGGCGTGATTATGGATCCTATTTATATAGGGCCTAAAGCAAGTGTTAAAGAAGCGCTAGAACTCATGGCTGAATATAGAATTTCAGGCGTTCCTGTGGTAGATGAGAATAAAATTTTAATAGGAATTTTAACTAATCGCGATTTAAGATTTGAAACTAACTTTGATAATTTAGTAGAAAATGTAATGACAAAAATGCCTTTAATCACTGCTAAAAAAGGCTCTACTTTAGATGATGCAGAAAGGATTTTCTCTACTAATAAAGTAGAAAAACTTCCAATCGTAGATGAAAATAATCGCTTAGAAGGTTTAATCACTATAAAAGATTTGAAAAAACGCAAAGAATATCCAAATTCAAATAAAGATGCTTATGGAAGATTAAGAGTGGCTGCAGCCGTGGGTGTGGGTCAGCTTGATCGCGTAAAGGCTTTAGTAGAAGCTGAAGTTGATGTTATAGTAATGGATAGTGCGCATGGACATTCTAAAGGGATTATTGATACATTAAAAGCAATTAAGGCTGAATTTAATGTAGATGTGATAGTAGGAAATGTTGCAAGTGCTAAAGCGGTTAAAGATCTATGTGAAGCAGGTGCAGACGCTGTTAAGATAGGTATAGGACCTGGTAGTATTTGCACCACACGCATTGTTTCAGGTGTGGGTGTACCTCAAATTTCAGCTATAGATGAATGTGCAATAGAAGCGAGTAAATACAGCGTGCCAGTAATCGCTGATGGGGGTATAAAATACTCAGGCGATATTGCAAAAGCTATCGCAGCAGGAGCAAGTAGTGTGATGATAGGTTCACTTTTAGCAGGAACTGATGAGAGTCCAGGTGAGTTATTTACTTATCAAGGAAGACAATATAAGAGTTATCGTGGCATGGGAAGCTTAGGTGCTATGCAAAAAGGTAGTTCAGATAGATATTTCCAAGAAGGTACAGCTCAAGATAAACTTGTACCTGAAGGTATTGAAGGTAGGGTGCCTTATGTAGGAAGTATAAAAAGTGTAGTACATCAACTTTTAGGTGGGCTTAGATCTTCTATGGGTTATGTAGGTGCAGTAGATATCAAAGCTTTCCAAGAAAGAGCTGAATTTGTAGAAATCACCGCAGCAGGATTAAAAGAAAGCCATGTGCATGATGTAACTATCACTGCTGAAGCACCAAATTATAAGGTGAGTAATTAATGGAATTTGAAGATCATATCAAACAAGCCGAGCTTTCTTTGGAAAAACTTAATGATAAAGATTTGGACCTTAAAACTTGCGTAGAAATTTATAAAGAAGGTTTAAAAAGTATCAAGCAAGCAAGAACTATGCTTGAAAATGCTAAATTAGAAATCGAGCAAGTAGATGAGTAGTGTTGTAGCTTTACAATTTCCCACTTTGGCTTTGAGTGAATCAAGGCTTGATTATTATCTAAAAGCTGCCAAGGAAAGTGGTGCGAATTTGGTGGTTTTGGGTGAGTATGTTTTAAATAGCTTTTTTAGTGAGCTAAAAACTATGCCAAAAAGCATGATCAAAGAACAAAGTCAAAGCAAAAAAGCAAGCTTGATAAAACTTGCTAAAAAATATGATTTAAATATTATTGCACCTTTCATAAGTGTTGAAAATGATGGTTTAAAAAAACTATGCTTAAAAGTAGGTCCACAAAATGTAAAAGTGTATGAGCAACAAATTTTAATGCCTTATGCACACTGGAATGAAGAAAAATTTTTTAACAATAAAAAAGCTGATAAGCTTAAACTTTTTACTTTCACACATGAGGGCTTAAAATGTGCTTTGCTTTTTGGCTTTGAGGCACATTTTGATATCTTTTGGCAAATGATCATGAAAAAAAAGATAGACTTAGTCATCATTCCCACAGCTAGCACCTTTGAAAGTAATCAAAGATGGCTAGAACTTTTAAAAACAAGAGCCTTTTTAAACTCAACAAGCATTTTAAGGGTTAATCGTATAGGTAATTTAAAGCAAGAAAATGAGTGGAAATTTTATGGAGATAGCTTTTTTATTAATGCTTTTGGCGAAGTGCAAGAGCAACTTGGCGATCAAGAAGAAATGCTTGTAGTGGAAGTTAGTAAGGCAAATGAAGCTAGAAATTTATGGGGCTTTGATAAGCTTGTGAAAAATTATGAAGAATAGTTTATATTTTAAAACACAAATTATACTTTTAATATAAAGTATAATTTGTTAGAATTAATAATTTAATATAGTAAATTTGGATTTAACTATTTTGTTTATTAACTATAAACCAAAGAATTGAAAATCCTATTATTCCAATTGGTAAGGCAAGCATAAATAATAAAAATTTTATAACTATTTTTGCAATGATTAAAAAAGAGCATTGATAAAAAATACATTATCTCCAAGCAGTATATTTTTTAGTTCTTTCCATACAAAATATGCAAAAGGAAATAATAAAAATTAATTCCTAACATAATGAAAAAAGAGATGTCGCTAGACGGTGGAGTGATTAAATAAAAAAACAAAAAAATACATGCTGTAAACACATAATGTCTTATAAGTCATACTAGATTTATAGTGCTAAAAACTTTTAGTGGATTGATCAAATTTTACTCCTTATTTATTTATAAAATATTTTGCAATTTTATTTTTTTAAATTAATTTAAACTTAATATTTTTATTTTAATATTGTTATATTAATACTAAATTAAATATAAAGTAGTTTTAGTATTAATAATTTATATAAGATTGTGTAAATATTTTGATGTGGCTATATGATTTATATCAGGATAAAATAAATACTCATTAAAAAGTTTATATTTTATTTTTAGTAAACAAATGATAGAATTTTGCCTTAAATTTTCAAAAAATTTGAGGCAAGAATGCAAAAAATTCATTTTATAGGTATAGGCGGTATTGGAATTTCAGCTTTGGCGAGATTTTTAAAAGAACAAGACTTTAAGATTAGTGGTTCTGATATCAAAGAAAGTAAAATCACAAAAGAATTAGAAAAAGAAGGTATAAATATAAAAATTCCTCATCATAAAGACAATGTCAAAGATGTGGATTTAGTGGTGTATTCAGCTGCTATCAAAGAAGATAATGAGGAATTAATCAGTGCAAAAAAACAAAACATCATAACGCTTTCAAGAAAAGAAGCCCTGCCTATGATTTTAAAAGACAAAAGAGTTTTTGCGGTTGCGGGAGCCCATGGTAAAAGCACGACTTCAAGCATTTTAGCAAGCTTGATAGAAGCTTCTGTTATTATTGGTGCAGTGCTAAAAGAAAGTGGTACCAATATGCTTTATAAAGAAAGCGAAAATCTCATTTTTGAAGCTGATGAGAGTGACAGTTCTTTTTTGAACTCAAATCCTTATTTAGCTATAGTGACTAATGTTGAAGCAGAACATTTAGATCATTATGGAAACGATCTTTCAAAATTATACAAAGCTTATGAAGACTTTTTGCGTTTGTCTAAAATTCAAGTGATTAATGCTGAAGATGAGTTTTTGTCAAGTTTAAATTTAAATAATGCAAAAAAGCTTTACCCAAGCAAAGATATCACAAATATTTATATGAAAGTAGAAAATTTTAAGCCAAAAACCTATTTTACACTTAAAGATTTAGGCGAATTTAGCGTTTTTGGTATGGGTGAGCATGTGGCGATGGACGCTGCTTTGGCTATTTTGGCTGCGAGTGAATTTATAAATATAGAAGAGCTAAAAACTAAGCTTTTAAAATATCAAGGGATTAAAAAAAGATTTGATATTTTATTTGCAAATGAAAATATGGCCTTGATTGATGATTATGGGCACCATCCAACAGAAATCAAAACAACACTTAAAGCAGCAAATGAGTATGCAAGCCTAGCTGGATATAAAAAAATCATAGCTATTTTTGAGCCTCATCGTTATACGCGTTTAAGTGCAAATATAGAGTATTTTAGCGAGGTTTTAGCAAATGTTGATGAGCTTTATATTTTACCTGTGTATGCAGCAGGAGAAGCTAAAATAGAGATTAATATGCAAAAATACTTTCCAAAAGCTAAATTTATAAAAGAAATCAAAAGAGAAGAAAGTGCTATTTATCTTGATGATAAGTTGATTGAAAATGGCTTGGTAATTGGTTTTGGTGCAGGAGATATAAGCACAAAGCTTAGGGGTAAGTATGTTTAAGATTTTTTTATATGTCTTAGCTTTTTTTGCGATTTTACTTTTTTTCATTTTTTTGCGTAAAAAAATAGGCAAGATTAGTAATTATCTTTTGATTTTAGTGTTGATTTTGATGATTGCCTTTGCGATTAAATTTGAGTTAAGTGCCACAAGAAGTGGGGTTTTGAAAAAAGAAACACTCAATGCATTTTTACAAGGACAAAGTCTAATTTGCAAAGATGTTAATGTCACTAAAGAGTATTTTAACTTTGAGCATGGAACGCAAAGTTTTATTTCAAATGGTAAAAATAAACAATTTAAAGCCTATGTTTTTGATATAAAAGATTGCAAGGTAGATAAATAATGCAAGAGCAATTTTTTAAAAAGTTAGATTTAGATGGCTATATAGAAGACTTTAGGGGACTTTTTGCAAGAGATAAAGAAATTTTTTTACAAGGTGATAGCAAGCTTCATTATAAAAGAATCAATGAGCTTTCACTGATTGATTTTAATCCTCCACCTATGATAGAAGAGCTAAATAGTGCTTTAACTCATCTTAGCAAGCAAGGAATTTTACATTTAAGTCAAAGCTTTGAATTTATTAAAATCTGTATGTATTTTAGATACTTAAAGGGTTTAAAATTTGAAGAAAGTTTAAAAGAATGGCTTTTAAAAATAGAAATTCCGCAGGCTATTTTAGAGCTTTTTGAGTATTTTGATGAAAAGGGTGAGATTAAAGAAAGTGTTGATGAAAGACTTGTTAATCTAAATTTAGCTCTAAAAATGAAAAAAGAAAGCTTGGTAGCTGAGTTTAAAAAACTTACCTATACCAAAAGTCTTAGTGCGTATTTAATCGATACACAAATCCATCTTATCAATGGTATAGAGGCCTTGCTTTTACGCGGTGGGTTTAATCATATCTTAAAAGCAAAAATCATAGGTAGAAGTAGTGGCGGTGGATTTTATGTGGTGCCTTTAAGCGTAGAAAAAATCCAAAGTCAAATAGATGAAATCAAAGATGCTAAAGAAGAAATTTTTTATGAGTATGCTAAAAAAATCAGCTTGATTTTTTATAAAAATTTGATGTTTTTGAAATTTATCAATAATGCTTTTGATTTATTTGACCATTATAGCGCTAGAGTTTTGATGGCTAAAAAACATGATTATGAGTTTGTTTTAACTGATAGTTCTAATAATTTAAGTTTATATAACTTCGCACATCCGGCTTTAAAAAATGCAAAAAGTGTTGATATAGAATTTAATAAAAAAGTTTTAATCATCACAGGTGTAAATGCAGGTGGTAAGTCTATGCTTTTAAAAGGAATTTTAAGTGCAGCTTTACTTGCAAAGCATTTACTTCCTATGAGAATTAATGCACAAAAAAGCCAAATAGGCAATTTCAAAGAATTTGATGCGATTTTAGAAGATCCACAAAATGTAAAAAATGATATTTCTACTTTTGCAGGAAGAATGTTGCATTTTTCTAAGCTTTTAGGTAAGAAAAATGTTTTATTAGGGGTTGATGAGATAGAGCTTGGGACAGATTTTGAAGAAGCTGCGTGTTTATATACTGAGCTTATTTCTAAGCTTTTAGAACAAGATAATAAAATCATCATTACAACCCACCATAAACGCCTTGCTATGCTTTTGGCTAAAAATTCACAAGTAGAACTTATCGCTGCTTTGTATGATGAGGAATTATCACGTCCAAAATATGAGTTTTTAAAAGGCACTATAGGTAAATCTTATGCATTTGAAACGGCTTTAAGATATGGCATAAGTGCAAATTTAGTGCAAAATGCTAAAAAGCTTTATGGAGAAGATAAAGAAAATTTAGAAGAAATGGTAAGTAAAAATATCAATCTTGAACTTTCTTTACGCAAGAAAAATGAAGAGCTTGAGAAAAAAGAAGCTAAGGTAGATGAAATTTTACTTTCACTTAAAGATCAAAAAGAAAAAAATGAGCAAGAATTTAAAAAGCTTATTTCTAATTTAGAATTTAAATACCACAAAGCCATAGAAGAAGCTAAAAAAACGATAAATCTAAAAGATATTAAAGAAAAACAAAGAAGTTTAAACAAAGCCAATGAACTTAAAAAAAGCATTGTTTTACCAAGTATGGAGCAAAATGAAGAACTTAGAGTTGGGGATTTTGTAAAATATGAAAAAATCAAAGGTAAAATCACTGCAATTTCAAAAAACGACGCGATGATTCAAAGTGATGGTTTGAGTTTGCGTGTGCCATTAAAGCTTCTTAAAAAAAGCAATCAAACCCCTACACAAAAGGTAAAATCAAGTGTCAATATAACCCGTCCAAGCGCTTTAAATATGACTTTAGATTTACACGGCTTAAGAAGTGATGAGGCGCTTGAAAGATTAGATAAATTTATCTCTGATGCTTTGATAGTGGGTTTTGATGAGGTGATAGTTTATCATGGTATAGGCACAGGAAAACTAGCTTTTGCGGTAAAAGAGTTTTTAAAAGCCCACAAAAGTGTAAAAAGCTTTAATGATGCTCCGATTAATCAAGGTGGTTTTGGTGCTAAGGTGGTTAAATTATAATTTATTAATCCTATCTTGATCACTATCACCTTTAAAAAATGCATAGTTTTTATTATTACATTTATATGCAAAATAGATATCTTGATTTTCTTTAATAAAAGGTTCAAAATAATTTGTAATCACTTCTTTATTTTTTTCTATAAATCCCATATTTGTAATTTTTGAAAAATCGTTAATATAGCAAAGAAAATCAATATATTCATAATCATTTTGTATTAAAAATTCTTGAAAAAGACTATAAATATTTTCTGTAAAATTACCTATAAAATCAACTATTCTAATGCATTTTGCTTGAAGTATTTTTATTTCTCTTGTAACAAAAATACATTCTAGTGTAGATTTTTCAAATATTCCCAAAAATTGATATTTGTAAAAAGGGTTGTTGTAGTATCTGTTTATAAAGTATTTTTTGGATTTATAAGGTATAAAATTAAATTTAATATTTGATTTTATGAATTCTTCTGCATTTAAAATTTTATATGTAAAATTAATATTTTTTAAGTTACATATCGATGGAGAATTTGCAAAATCAGCCATATAAAAAATATTTTTTTTATCATTTTTAATATAAAAATGCTTAAGTGGTTCTATTTTATCATATAAAAAAAGTTTATAATATTTTATACCATACTCTGATAATCCAGCATTTCCAATTGATTTTGGTGTTAAAGTTTCTAGTAGAAATTTAATTAATACTAATCCAAATGTAGGTTTAATGCTTTTCCAAATTCCAAACCATAAATCTTTGTTGGCTTCGAGTTTATTATCATATTGACTAAGTAAGGTAAAGCCTAATATAGATTGAATAATATTATCTTCTAATCCCAAAACAATATTATACCTTTGATTGTATTTATCTAAATACTGAAAATCAAGCACTTCTTTATTATAGGCAAATACATGATTTTTATTCCAATGATTTTTTATAAATTCCATTATTTTGTTTGCTTCTTCTAATTTTGCAAAACGGATTTCAACCATAGTTAGCCTTTCCATATATAAACTCATTGCAATCATACCTATGAAGAGCAAAAGGATTATTAATTAAGTCTTTGTAGTTAATATCTTTTGAAGGTATGGAGCTAAAAGCAAAATCAAAATTATATTTTTTAAGCCATCTTTTTGCATAAGAGGTGCTTTCTCCATAGGGATAAGAAAATATTTGTATTGGTGGTTTTATAAAAGAGTTTAAAAAATTTATAGAGGATTTTAGCTCATATTTTTGGTTATATATGTTCAATGTTTTAAAGCTTAAATGGGTAAAGCTATGGCTAGCTATCAACATACCATTATCACTCATTGTTTTCAATTCATTTTTACTTAAATATAAATTATCAAAAATTTCATCATCATTCCAAAAATTTGTAATAACTTGATCTAAAATTTTTTCTTTATATTCTGGTTTTATAAAATAATTAAATAAGAGTTTAAAGTCTTTTGTACTTTTATCATCATCCAATTCTTGATAATAGTTTTTAAAAAGTTTTAAAGAAGATCTTTTTAACATGCTTGGTTTTATAATATTATAGGCAGTGTTTAATAAAATCCCCCCCCCCATTTTTCCAAGTAAATAATGTATTCTATGAACATCTAGTGCTTTTTTCTGTTTAAATATACGAGTAGGAACAAAAAATATACCAAAAAGCTTTCTTTTTGTAAGTTCGTTAAAGACATAATTATAATGATCTTTAAGTCCATCATCAAAGGTTAATAGAATTTTATTTTTTAATTTATTACAAAACAATGGATTTTCTTTTAAAAATAAAAATTCTTCAAGGTTTACAAATCCAAATTCTTTTTCAAAAAAATCTAATTGTTTTTTAAAATTTTCAATATGTAAATATCTAAAATTAGGTAATTTTTTTACTTTTTCTCTTATGTAGTGATACATTATTATTTTCATAATTATCCTTTTTGGATATTATATCAAAGCTATCTTTAAAAAATAAAACTTAAATTTAATATTTTTTTGTTACTCTTTTAAACAAGGTTTAATAATGAAACAAGTGATGATTTTAAGCGGGGCAGGTTTGTCTGCTCCAAGTGGTATAAAGACTTTTAGAGCTAGCGGTGGGCTTTGGGAAGAGCATGATGTGATGGAAGTTTGCTCTGCAACTGGCTTTAGAAAAAATCCTAAAAAAGTTTTGGAATTTTATAATAAAAGAAGAAAAGAACTAGCTAGTGTTAAGCCAAATCACGCACATGAAATCATCGCTTTATTAAAACAAAAATTTCCAAAACAAATTAGCATTTTAACGCAAAATGTAGATGATTTATTAGAGCGAGCAGGTTGTGAAGAAGTGGTGCATTTGCATGGCTTTTTACCTGAGCTTAGGTGTTTAGAGTGTGAAAATATTTTTAACATAGACTATGAAAGTAGTGATGATAAAATTTGTCCTAAATGTCAAAGCAAAAGTGTAAGGCACAATATCGTGATGTTTGAAGAAATGGCACCAAATTATAAAATTTTATATGAAAAATTACAAAATTGTGATTTATTTGTATGTATAGGCACAAGCGGGCAGGTTTTACCCGTGGGAGAGTATGCAAGAGTATGCAAGCAAAGTATATTAAACAATCTTGATGAGGATAAATATTTAGAAAGTAATTTCACAAAAGTTTATATAGAAGATGTTTGCACGGCTATTGATAAAATCAAAACCGATATAGAAAATTTCTTGGAAGCAAAATGCTAGAAGTAATCTTACAAGGTATAGTTTTAGGTATGGGTGTGTCTGTGCCTTTTGGACCTGTAAATATTTTGATCTTAAATACTGCTTTGTCTTCTTTTAAAAATGCTTTTTGCGTTGGGCTCGGTGCTTTAAGTGCTGATATACTTTTTTTGATTTTGATTAATCTTGGGCTTTTAAGCTTTGCAAATAATGAATTTTTTTATAAAATACTAGCGGTTTTTGGCTTTTTCTTTTTGA
Source organism: Campylobacter sp. IFREMER_LSEM_CL908 (assembly GCF_025771545.1). Classification (NCBI taxonomy): domain Bacteria; kingdom Pseudomonadati; phylum Campylobacterota; class Epsilonproteobacteria; order Campylobacterales; family Campylobacteraceae; genus Campylobacter; species Campylobacter sp. IFREMER_LSEM_CL908. The sequence continues at coordinate 23,073 of NZ_JAKMQK010000016.1, read as the reverse complement.
GTTTTTTGGTATTTTTAATGCTAAGAAAAACAAGAAAAGTCGATCTTAACAAGGTAAATAAAACACATCCTTTAAAAGGTTTTAGCAAAGGATTTTTCTTAAATGTTACAAATCCTTATGTTATAGGCTTTTGGGTGAGTGTAGCAGGGCTTAGCATGCAGAGTAAAAACTCTTTTGCCTTGCTTTTTGGTTTGGTTGGTTTTATTGTGTTTTGGATTTTTACTCTATCGTTTTTTGTGTCTAAATTCAAAGCACTTGTAAAAAACAAACATATATTTTACATTAATCTTTTTTCAGCATTTATTTTAGAGTATTTTGCTCTTTCTATGCTGTATAAAGCTTTTATAGGATAGAACATGCAAGTAGTTGAAATTTTTAAAGAATTGAGCAAATTTAAATCCATCACCCCAGATGATGATGGAGCATTAAATTATATTGCAGTGGAGTTAAGTGATTTTGAAGCTTTTTTTATAGAAAAAGAAGGTGTGAAAAATCTTTTGCTGACTAAAAAATTTAGTGATGATGGTGAGCATTTAGCTTTTGGCGGGCATGTAGATGTAGTGCCTGCAGGAGAGGGTTGGAGCAGTGATCCTTTTGAGCCTTTAGAAAAAGATGGGTTTATTTATGTAAGAGGTGCACAAGATATGAAAAGTGGCGTGGCTGCTTTTATGTGTGCAGTTAAGGAGGTAGAAAATTTCAAAGGAAGAATTTCACTGATTTTAACAAGCGATGAAGAAGGCGAGGCTAAATTTGGCACGCTTGAAGTGCTTAAATTTATGCAAGAAAAAGATATGCTACCTGATTTTGCTGTGGTTGCTGAGCCAACTTGTGATAAAAAATTTGGAGATAGTATTAAAATAGGGCGTCGTGGTTCTATCAATGCAAAATTGCTTATCAAAGGCAAACAAGGCCATGTAGCATACCCGCAAAAATGCATTAATCCTGTGCATAATTTTGCTTTTGCTTTGAAATTTTTAGCAGGTTTTGATCTTGATCCAGGCGATGAGGTATTTGCACCATCTAAAATCGTTATTACTGATATACGCGGTGGTATGGAAGTGTGTAATGTAACCCCAAATGATTTAAAATTGATGTTTAATGTAAGAAATTCTCCACAAACTAGCTTAGAAGATGTAAAAGCTTATGTAGAAAAGACTTGTGAAGGACTTGATTATGAGTTGAGCATAAATCAAAGTTCAAATCCTTTTTTAACACAAAGTGATTCTAAAATCGTACAAAAACTAAATGAGAGTGTGCAAAAAATTACTCAAGTAGTGCCAGAACTTAACACCAAAGGTGGTACAAGTGATGCGAGATATTTTGCTGAGTTTGGTGTGAGGGTGGTAGAATTTGGCGTGTGTAATGATAGAATTCATGCAATTGATGAAAGAGTGAGTATAGAAGAGCTTGAAAAATTGTATTTAATTTTTAAAGATTTATTAGAGAATTTTAACTAGGAAAAGCATGGATGTAATAGGAATTTAGAGTAGCCTCTCATTTAAGAGTACCTTGCAGCTACCGGCAAGTTAGCCCTCTAAACTTCTAAAATTATATCATTAATTTTTTAAAATGGAGTTAATAGGAAGTAAAATGTCTTTTGAGCTTGATGTAAGTAGCTATGAAAAAATAGAAAAGCTATTTATCAATTTTAAATTAAAATGTGATTTTAAATTTAGAATGATAAAAGGGATTAATGTTTTGCATTTTGGATATTTGTGGGGAGCTTGCAAAGAAGCACAAAAGATTTTAGAAAAAAATCAAAAATGTGAAGATTTGTTTGAGCTAATTATGAAAATTTATTCCAAAAGACGCAAAAATCATCAAGCAAATTTTTTACTTTTACAATGTTATGAAAATGCTCTAAGAAGTACTTTAGCAGTAAAAATAGCAAATTTGTATAATAAGTTAGATGATGATTGGTTTAAATCTAGCGAAGAGGCTTTTAATCCTGCTTTAAAAAGTCTTTTAAAAAAAGTTAAAAAGAGATGTCAAAAAATAGATGAATATAATAGCACTTGGCAAATTTTTGATGATTTTTGTCTGATTGATTTAGAAGAGATATTAATAGATCATTGGAGTGAATTTGCTTATATATTTAAAGATAAAAAAATATATAAAAATCAAGTCTTACCAAGTTTTGGCACCAAAGAACATCTTAAAACAAAACTAAGCCAAATAAGAAAAGCTAGAAATGAAACCTATCATAATAAACCTACAAAAATAAAATTTAAAAAAGATTTGGAAATTTTACTTTTGAGATTTGGTTATAATTTAGAAGATGCTATTGATATTGGAGAGATAAAAGAAGCTGTTATTTTAAGATTTAATTATAATAATGTAAGTGAGTAAGTATTTTAAGTAAAATAAGTAAAGGTTTTAAATGATTATCAATGGGCAAAAGCTTGAGTTAAAAGAGCTTAGATTTATGGATTATGTTAAAGAAAAGCAATTAAAAATAGAATTTATTGCCTTAGAATTAAACGGAGAAATTATCCCAAGGGATAAATTTGAAAATTTGATTTTAAAAGAAAATGATAAAGTAGAGATTGTTACTTTTGTAGGTGGTGGTTGATGAGAATTAAATTTAATGGTAGTATGATAGACACGCATTTTAAAAATACTTTGGATTTTTTTCAAAGTGTGAGTAAAAATGAAAATGATGTATGGATAGTCAATGGTTTTGCAACAAAAGAAAGTTTGGAGCTAAAAGAAAATGATGAGCTTTTTTGTATAGAAAAAAATACTTTACCACCATATGAAGCTCTTGATGCGATGATGAGAGCAAGACATACTCCAAAACTTCATGATAAGCTTAAAAAGGCAAGTGTGGCAGTGTGTGGGCTTGGTGGACTTGGCTCGCATATAGCTATAAATTTAGCAAGAAGTGGGGTTGGTAGGCTTCATTTGATTGATTTTGATGTGGTTGAGCCAAGTAACCTTAATCGTCAAGCTTATATAGTGGAAGATTTGGGTAAATTTAAGGCTGAAGCTTTAAAAGATCAAATCGCTAAAATTAATCCTTTTATAGAAGTATTTGCACAAGTTTTAAAAATAGAAAAAGAAAATATAGCCAAACTTTTTACAAATGATGATATAGTTTGTGAAGCCTTTGATAGTGCAAAATATAAAGCGCTTTTAGCGCAAAATTTTCATCAACACTATCCTCAAAAAACATTAATTTGTGCTTCTGGCTTAGCAGGATATGGCGATAGCAACAGCATACAAACAAGAAAAATTGCAAAAAACTTTTATGTTTGTGGTGATTTAAAAAACGAGGCAAAAGTAGGTAATGGACTTATGGCACCGCGTGTAAATATTTGTGCAGGACATCAAGCAAATTTAGTTCTAGAACTTTTAGCGAGCGAGTAATGGAAAAATTAAAAATAGGAAAATATGAGTTTAATTCCAGGTTTATTCTAGGTTCTGGGAAATTTTCTTTTGAGCTTATAAAATCAGCCATTGAAGAAGCAAAAGTTGAGATTATCACCTTAGCTTTGCGTAGGGTAAATGATAAAGGTATAGAAAATATACTTGATTTTATCCCAAAGCATATTAAGCTTTTACCAAATACTTCAGGTGCAAGAAATGCTAATGAGGCATTGCGTATAGCAAGACTTGCAAGAGAGCTTGGTTGTGGAGATATGATTAAGGTCGAAGTAATTAGCGATAGTAAATATTTATTACCGGATAATTATGAAAGTATAAAAGCAGTAGAACTTTTAGCAAATGAGGGTTTTACACCTTTAGTTTATATGTATCCTGATTTATATGCAGCGCGTGCTATGGCTAATGCGGGAGCTGCTGCTATAATGCCTCTTGGAGCTCCTATAGGAAGCAATAAGGGCTTAAAAACTAAAGAATTTATACAAATTTTACTTAATGAAATTAGCTTACCTATTATAGTAGATGCAGGTATAGGAAATCCAGCACAAGCTTGTGAAGCCATGCAAATGGGAGTAAGTGCAGTGATGGCAAATACCGCCATAGCTCAAGCTAAAGATGTAGCAAAAATGGCAAAGGCTTTTGCTTTGGCTATAGAAGCAGGATATAATGCGTATTTAGCAGGTATAGCAAATGAAAGTACGCCAAGTGCAAGCTCGCCTTTGAGTGGTTTTTTAAGAGATTAAAATGCAAAAATATCCTCATATGCAAAGTATTGAAAGTGAGATTTTAACTAAGGTTTTAAAAGAAGTTGAAAATTTTGATGAAAGTAAATTTAGCGCTTTTGATGTAAAACAAGCTTTAGTTAAAGATTATCTTAACATAGAAGATTTGAAAGCTTTGCTTTCAAGCGCAGCGGAAGATTTTATAGAAGATTTAGCACAAAAATCAAGCAAGATTACTCAAAAATATTTTGGAAATTCCATTTCACTTTTTACACCTTTATATCTTTCTAATTTTTGCAATAGCAAATGTACTTATTGTGGATTTCAAAAAGGAAATAATATTAAAAGAGCTAAGCTAAACGAGGCTGAAATTCACAAAGAAATGCAAGAGATTAAAAAAAGTGGCTTGGAAGAAATTTTACTCTTAACAGGTGAGGGTAGGGAATATGCTAGCGTAGAATATCTTACCAAAGCTTGCGAGATAGCAAAAGAGTATTTTAAGGTCGTGGGAATTGAAGTTTATCCTATGAATGTAGATGAGTATGTATTGCTTCATGAAAAGGGTTGTGAATATGTAAGTGTTTATCAAGAAACTTATAATCAAAAAACTTATTCTAAAATTCATATTGAAGGTGAAAAAAGTGTATTTGAGTATCGTTTTCATGCACAAGAGCGAGCATTAAAAGCAGGTATGAGAGGGGTTGCTTTTGGAGCTTTACTTGGCGTGGATGATTTTAGAAAAGATGCTTTTGCTACGGCTTTACATGCGTATTTTTTACAGCAAAAATACCCTCATGCTGAAATAGCTTTATCTATCCCTAGATTAAGACCTATTATTAATAATAAAAAAATTCATCCAAAAGATGTAAGCGAAACAAGACTTTTGCAGGTTTTATGTGCTTATAGATTATTTTTACCTTTTGCAAGTATTACGATTTCTACGCGTGAAAGAGCAGGATTTAGAGATGGGGTTATTAAACTTGGAGCTACTAAAATGAGTGCAGGTGTAAGCGTGGGGGTAGGTGAGCACCAAGGTGATAAAAAAGGTGATGATCAGTTTCAAATTAGTGATATGCGTAGTGTTGATGAGGTTTTAGCTATGTTAAAAAATGCAAATTTACAAGCTATAATGAGCGATAGTATTTATGTGGGATAAAAAAATCATTGCTATTAGCGATAGTCAAAATACCCAAGGAGATTTTTTAAATTTTATTGAAAAACTAAGTCAAAGTAGTATTGATGCTTTAGTGCTTAGAGAAAAACATTTGGATGAGTTAGAATATACTAAATTAGCCAAAGAAGTATTAAAAATTTTTAATAAAACTCAAAAAATTTGCTTTTTGCATTATCATTATGAAGCTTGTTTAAAATTAAATCATCAATTTTTTCATGCTCCCTTAATAATTTTACAAAATTACCCACAAAGTTATAAAAAATTTGAGCTTTTGGGTACTTCTATCCATTCTAAAGAAGAATTAGATTTAGCTTATAAGTTTAAAGTAAATCATGCTTTTTTCGGACATGTATTTGAAAGCTCATGTAAGGCTGATTTAACACCAAAGGGTATAAAAAATTTAAAAGATTTGTTAGAAGTTTCAAAAATACCCATTTATGCCATAGGTGGGATAAATATCCAAACTATAAATCACTTAAAAGATTTAAATTTAGCAGGCGTATGTATAAGAGAAGCTTTGTATAAAAGTAAAGATGTAAAAAACTATGTTTTAAAGTGTAAAGATCTTTTAGTCCAAAAGGACTAAAAGATTATAGCCAGAAAAAGTATGCAATTACTGCAAGTGCGATTGAGCAAAAGATATTTAATATAATCCCAACTTTTACCATTTCTTGTTGTTTAATATGTCCTGTACCAAAAACTATAGCATTTGGTGGTGTAGCAACTGGTAGCATGAAAGCACAAGAAGCACCAATAGCAATGATTAAAGCAAGTCCTAAAGCAGGAACACCTAAAGTATCTGCTATAGAGATAAATAAAGGCACAAGTAAGGCTGCTGAAGCAGTATTTGAGGTAAATTCAGTTAAAAATACTATAAAAAATGCCACAATTAAACCTATAATAAATAAATGTCCATTTTCTATAAATGAAATGATAGTATCAGCCATTACTTTACTAGCGCCAGAATCTCTTAATACTACACTTAGAGTGATGCCTCCACCAAAGAGCATTAATACACCCCAATCGGTATTTTTTTGTATATTTTTCCAATCAATTACTTTAAAAGCACATACTAAAACAGCAGCCAATAAAGCAATAATTGCATCAAGATTTGCTATTTTGTGTCCAAAAATACTTGTGATGATAGGACTGATATTACCACTAAAAATCCAAGATAGTGCAACGACTAAAAAGATTATTAAAGTGATGATTCTAGGTCTTGTAAGTTCTATATTTTCAGTATGTAAATCAACTTGTAGATTAAATTTAGGTTTAAACATAAAGTATAAAATTAAAATCATTGCAGGTAGGAAAATTAAAACAATAGGAATTCCGTATTTTAACCATTGTGCAAAAGTAATGTGTAATTGAGTGGCAACGATTGCATTTGGTGGAGTTCCTACTATGGTGCCTATACCACCTATACTCGCACTAAAAGCTATACCTAAAAGGATGAAAACATAAGTATTTCTATCTTTTTGCGGATCAAGTGAAGCTAACATACCTATAGCAAGCGGAAGCATCATAGCTGCTGTTGCGGTATTACTCATCCACATAGATAAAAACGCAGTGGTAATAAAAATATACAAACTAGAAAGGCCTAAATGCCCTTTTGCTAATGTTAAAATTTTATGTGCAATAAGTTTGTCTAATTTTTGATGATGCATAGCTGCGGCCAAAGCAAAACCACCAAAAAATAAAAAGATATTAGAATCAGCAAAACCTGTTAAAGCTTTAGCGGTGGGTAGTAATCCCAAAATAGCAGCTAAAACAGGTACTAAAATAGCTGTAATAGTAACATGCAAAGCCTCGCTAAGCCATAAAACGGCAATAAAAATTAACAAAGATAAACCTTGGTTTACTTTAGTTTCACCAAAAGGGGAAAAATAAAGCAAAGCGATAAATAACACTAAATCAGCAACGACTATAAGTGTTTTTGTATTTGAACTCATTTAACAACTCCTTTAAAATATTGCAGTTTTGTAACATATTCTAAATGAATTTTCTTTTAAATATCAATTTTTGTATAAAATTTTTTCAATAAAATTATTCTTGTGTGAAAAAAAGTAAGTTTTAGTAAAATTTATTTGTTTTTGGTATAATTTTTGCTAATTAAAAATCATAAAATAATAAAGATGATTCTAAGGAAAAAAAGATGTTAAAAAAAGTATTTGTATTTGTTTTAGCTTTATTTTTTAGCGCATGTGCTGTAAATTCTAAAAATCAAAGTGTTGCAAAAGTTAATGAGCTTATAAAAATTCAAGCACAATGTTATAATCCTTCTGATTTTAAAGCATATGAAGCAAAAATTAAAGGCCTTGTGTATATTAGTGATGTGGGACTTAAGTATTGCGCAAATAAAAGAACAATTGATAAAAGTGCTTCCTTAAAAAAAGTTTATATTCATAGGGTATATGATTTAAATGAGAATTTAAAATATTCTTCTTCTAATGGAAGTAATTATTACATCAATGAAAATTTCAACTATTATTTTTATGTGTTTTTAAAAGAAGAATTAGAAAATAGAGGTATAGTTGTAGTAGAAGATACACAAGATTCTCCTTATGTTTTAAGAGTAGATTTAAGTTTTAATGATTTTTATTCTAAATTTGATTCTAATTCTTTATTTTCAATTATTGCTAGTCAATTGACACTAAAAGATATTAATACCAATAAAACTATTAATATTAAAACCAAACAAGAAGTTAAAGGTTTTTATAATATCAAAGATCTGCCTTTTTTCACTCAGCTTCTTATAAAACAAGTGGCTAATAAATCTGCAGATATTATCAGCTCTTTGTGAGGTGTTTTAATTGCCATGGATTTTCCTTTGCGAGTTTTTGTCCAGCTTGCAAGGAAGAGCTTTTAGAATATTCTTTAGGTATAAGAGAACTTGAGGGAAATTTTAAAGTTTATTATTTTTATCAATATGAGCAAATTAAGCATTTGATTTATTTTAAACACAAATTTCAAGGCTATTTTGTTTTAAATGCTTTAGCAAAATTGAGTTTTGCTAAATTTGAGGATTTTTTTCAACCATCTTGTAAAATTAATGCTATAGCTTTAGATGACAAAACATATAAAAATTACTCTCATACTGCTATTTTAACTAAATACTTAAATACTAAATTTATAAAACCTATGTATCACACCTTGCAAGCTAGTTCAGAATTTAAATATAGTGGTAAAAGTTTGAAATTTCGTAAAGATAATAAAAGATCTTATAAGCTTTTAAAGCGTCCAAAATATCCTGTAATTTTAGTAGATGATGTGATAACTACTGGATTAAGTTTATTAGAGGCAAAAGAGCTTTTAGAAAAAAATAATATTGAAGTGCTTTTTGCTTTAGTTTTGGCTAATGCAAAATTTGATACAATATAGGCATTAATTTTAAGGATTTTTATGGAAAATATTTTTACTAAAGATTCAGATATTGAAAATATAGATATAGAAAGTTCTATAAAAAGTAGTTATTTAGATTATTCTATGAGTGTTATTATAGGCCGTGCCTTACCTGATGCTAGAGATGGGCTTAAACCTGTTCATAGAAGAATTTTATATGCTATGAATGATTTAGGTGTTGGAAGTCGTAGTGCATACAAAAAATCAGCGCGTATAGTGGGTGATGTAATCGGTAAATATCATCCACATGGTGATACAGCTGTATATGATGCTTTAGTAAGAATGGCGCAAGATTTTTCTATGCGTTATCCAAGCGTAGATGGACAAGGAAACTTCGGTTCTATTGATGGCGATGGTGCTGCTGCGATGCGTTATACTGAAGCTAGGATGACGATTTTAGCTGAAGAGCTTTTGCGTGATATAGAAAAAGATACGGTTGATTTTATACCAAATTATGATGATTCTATGAGTGAGCCTGATGTTTTACCTGCTAGGGTCCCAAATTTATTGCTTAATGGTTCAAGTGGTATTGCAGTGGGTATGGCTACCAATATTCCTCCGCATAGCTTAAATGAGCTTATTGATGGTTTGCTTTATTTAATTGATAATAAAAACGCAAGTTTAGAAGAAATAATGCAATTTATTAAAGGACCTGATTTTCCAACCGGTGGTATTATCTTTGGTAAAAAAGGTATTATAGAAGCATACCGCACAGGTCGTGGCAGGGTAAAAGTAAGAGCAAAGACCCATATAGAAAAAAGAGCTAATAAAGATATTATTGTAATAGATGAACTTCCTTATCAAACTAACAAAGCAAGATTAATAGAGCAAATCGCTGAACTTGCCAAAGAAAAACAAATTGAAGGTATTGCTGAAGTTAGAGATGAGAGTGATAGAGAAGGAATTCGCGTGGTGATTGAGCTAAAACGCGATGCTATGAGTGAGATTGTGTTGAATAATCTTTTTAAATCTACCACCATGGAAAGCACTTTTGGTGTGATTATGCTTGCTATACATAATAAAGAGCCAAAAGTTTTTTCTTTAATTGAGCTTTTAAATTTATTCTTAAATCATAGAAAAACTGTAATTATTAGAAGAACTATTTATGAATTGCAAAAAGCTAGAGCTAGAGCGCATATTTTAGAAGGTTTGAAGATTGCGCTAGATAATATTGATGAAGTGATAGCTTTGATTAAAAACTCTCCTGATAACCCAACGGCTAAAAATTTATTAATGCAAAAATTTGGTCTAAGCGAGCTTCAATCTAATGCTATTTTAGATATGAAATTAGGTCGTTTAACAGGTCTTGAGAGAGAAAAAATTGATAATGAATTAAGGGAATTATTAGCAGAAATAGAGAGGCTTGATCAAATTTTAAAAAGCGAAACTTTGCTTGAAAATTTAATCAAAGATGAGTTAAAAGAAATCAGAACAAAATTTGATGTACCAAGAATCACTCAAATTGAAGAAGACTATGATGATATTGATATAGAAGATTTAATACCAAATGAAAATATGGTAGTTACTATCACTCATCGTGGCTATATTAAGCGTGTTCCAAGTAAGCAATATGAAAAACAAAAACGCGGTGGTAAAGGCAAGGTTGCAGTTACAACTTATGATGATGATTTTATAGAAAGTTTCTTTACGGCAAATACACATGATACCTTGATGTTTGTTACTGATCGCGGACAGCTTTATTGGCTTAAGGTTTATAAAATTCCTGAAGGAAGTAGAACTGCTAAAGGCAAAGCTGTGGTTAATCTCATTAATTTACAAGCAGATGAAAAAATCATGGCAATTATTCCAACCACTGATTTTGATGAAAGTAAATCATTGTGTTTCTTTACTAAAAATGGTATCGTAAAACGCACAAATTTAAGTGAATATCAAAACATTAGAAGCGTGGGTGTAAAAGCGATTAATCTAGATGAAAATGATGAACTTGTTACTGCAATTATCGTAGCAAGGGATGAAAATGAAACTCAAGAACAAAATTATGAAGAAAATTTAGAAAATGAAATGCTTGAACCTAATGAAGAGCTTGATAATACTATCGTTGGTAAAATGCTTTTTGCGGTTACTAAAAAAGGTATGTGCATTAAATTCCCACTTGCTAAAGTTAGAGAGATTGGCCGTGTAAGTAGAGGGGTAACTGCGATTAAATTTAAAGAAAAAGATGATGAGGTTGTGGGTGCTGTTGTTATAGAAAATGACGCTCAAGAAATCTTAAGCGTAAGTGCAAAAGGTATAGGTAAGCGTACTGATGCTGGAGAATATAGACTTCAAAGTAGAGGTGGTAAGGGTGTTATTTGTATGAAACTTACTGCCAAAACAAAAGATTTAATCGGTATAGTCATAGTTGATGAAAGTATGGATTTAATGGCATTAACAAGTAGTGGTAAGATGATACGCGTTGATATGCAAAGCATTAGAAAAGCAGGTAGAAATACAAGTGGTGTAATTGTTGTTAATGTTGAAAATGATGAGGTTGTAAGCATTGCTAAGTGTCCTAAAGAAGAAGATGAGGAATTAGATGCTGAAACTAATATGGATTTAAATTTAGAATAGTAAAATTATTGGAATGCTTTTTGCTATTTTAATAAAATCAAATAAATTGAAGGTGTAAAAAATGAAAAAAGTTATTTTTATGTTTTGTTTAGCTTTGGGTTTTAGTGCTTGTGCACTAGATCAAAGAGGTGTGAATCCAAATCAGACTCAAGCAGCAAATTCTGATGTTGTGGTTCAAAAAGTTGATAAAGATGATGTGCGTAACATCATTAGAGAAGAAAAAATGCTTGCAAATGATACAAGCACAGACAATGATTTAACTTTTACAGCGGTGGGTGAGGGTATTGCTCCTTTAAATACGGTTTCAGTTGGCCAAGCTTTAGCTTTAGCTAAAAGAGCGGCAATTACCGATGCTTATAGACAATTAGCAAGTAAGTTGTATGGTGTCAGAGTTAATGGTAAAGATACAGTAAAAGATGCAATGCTTAAAAGCTCAACTATTACAGCACAGGTAAATGGTTTGATTAAAAATGCAAGTGTTGTAGATCAAGACTTTAAAGATGGTCTTTATAGAGTAAATGTAGAACTTAAAATTGATGCTGACAAGTGGAAAGAATTGTTTGCTTATTAATCCTCATAATTTTTAATGCTACTGCCCAAGATGAATTTATATTTTGGGCAGAACTTTCTAATAAAAATTTTATTCTTTATCATCAAAATGAAACTATTTCTATGGCTATGACTAAAAGTAAAAATAAAAATTTAGAATATGCTTGTGAGTTAGCATATACACCAAGTGATTTGAAATCTTTAATACGCAATGATTTTGGTATGGTGGCTGAAGAAAAGATGACAAAGCTAGATAAATTTAACTTTTTAAATGCTCACAAAAATGATTTAATTGATTGCTTTTTTAACTCAAAAATAGATGTAAAAGACTTTGTAAAAAGTGAACAAGCAAGTGCGCAAAGTGAAACTTATGTGAGAATTTTGCCACTAAGATTTATAGTTGAATTTCACGATAATAGTGCCTTTGTATATTATCTTAAATAAATACAAAGCTTGCTTTTATAAAAATCAAGTTAAAATACTTAAAAAAATATTAAGAGTAAAAGATGTATAAAAGTATCCCTCGTTATTTATTATTTAAATATCTGCGTTTTGATAAAGATCAACCCTTTATTATGCTTTCAAAAATTTTAGCCTTTTTAGGTGTAAGTATAGGACTTTGTGTGCTTTTAGTTGCAATGGCCATTATGAATGGCTTTGATAAAGAATTTGAGAGAAAACTTTTTACTATGAATTACCCTATCACTATATTACCGCGTTTTGGGGCAAATGTAGATGATAAATTGTTGCAAGAATTAAGAAGCAAATTTCCAAATTTATTATTTAGCCCTTATATTGCTACTCAGGTTATAGCAAGAAATGATTTAAAATTGGAAGGCGGTATGCTTTTTGGGGTTAATTTTGAAGATGAAAAAAAGATCAATGAGGTAGTAGCTCAAGCTTTAAAAGATAAAAAAATAGATAATTTTGATATTTTAATTGGTAAGGGCTTAAAAGATGAATTTGGACTTGATTATAATGAAAAAATTACCTTAATTTTTTCCAATCTTGATGCAAGCGGATTTTCGCTTATTCCAAAAGTTAAAAGATTTGATGTTATGGCTGATTTTTCTTCAGGTTTGTTAGCTTATGATAAAGCTTATATGTATACAGATGTAAAAGCTTTAGCTAAGATTTTGTCATATCCCCAAGGAAGTTATGATGGGGTACATGTATATTCAAATAAGCCTTTTGAGGATATTAAACAAATTGAAGCTTTTTTGGGTGCAAGATATGCTAGTATAGGCTGGTGGGAGCAAAATGGAAATTTCTTTGCAGCATTAGCTTTAGAAAAAAGAGCTTTGTTTATAGTATTGATGTTGATTATTTTGGTTGCAAGTTTAAATATAGTAAGTTCTTTATTAATGATAGTAATGAATCGTCGTAGTGAGATAGCTTTGCTGCTTTCTTTGGGAGCTAGTAAGTTAGAGATTAAAAAAACATTTTTTTCTTTAGGATTTTTGATAGGTGGAGGTGGTATCGTAGCAGGTGTGATACTTGCAGCTATTGCTTTGTGGATACTTGGAAATTTTGACATTATTTCTTTACCAAGTGATGTTTATGGCATGAGTAAGCTACCTTTGGAGCTTTCTTTTGTTGATTTTTGTACTACGATTTTTGGTGCTATTATGATTGTGAGCTTGTCTTCTTATTATCCTGCTAAAAAAGCAACACAAGTAGATATTTTAGACACTTTAAGAAACGAATAAATTGAAAAATTTATTCGTTTAAGAATTTTTGAATTTCATTGAAAAAGTTTTCATAACTGATATCTTTAATGGTTTTAATAAATTTTCCATTCTCATCAATCAAATAAAATTCGCCACTATGTGCTATAGAATATCCCATAGCAGAATCTTTAAGATTGATTTTTTCATATACTACGCCATAATTTTTAGTAACTTTTTCTAATTCTTTTTCATCTTTAGCAACTAATGCAGTTGAATTTGGGTAAAAATACTTTACCCATTGGCTAGTTTGAGTTAAGTTGTTATCTCTTGCTGGATCTAGTGAGATAAATATCACATGAGCTTTTTCTTTATTTGGCATTTTTTCTAAAACATTAGCAATCAAGGCAAGCTCACTAGGACAGACATCAGGACAATATGTATAGCCAAAATATACAATTAGTTTTTTACCGATAAAATCTTTTAGACTAAGTATGCCTTTTTCAGAATTTAAGTGAAAATTGTATTTGTTGTTTTCAAAATACTGCACAGATATAAAAAATACTCCAAAAATTACCACAATTAATAAAAAAATATTTATTTTTTTCAAATTTTACCTCTTTACATCAAAGTCAAAATAAAAACCTAGTGGAGTTTCATCATCAAAAAGCTCTATTCTAAAACGCATTATATCTAGAGTGCAAGAACTTAAAACTAATTTAGCATGATAAGTATTGTTTATTTTTTTAAATTGTGGAACAATATCTCCCATATACATATTAAGTCCATAAACCCTAGCATTAAGTTTTTTAAACTCACCTAAATTGGTAATATTTAAATCAAGCTCATTTAATGTAGTAATAGGCTTTGGATTTAAATTTACTAAGACTTTTTTATCCTTAAAATTGTATTCACATTCTTGAATGTTTAGATCACATGTTAGAGGTGTTAAAGTGGTAATTAATTCTCTCTTTTTTCCGGTATTTGATGAATTGGTGTAAAAATAAGCCCCGCATATAGCAAAGACTATAGCTAAGGCAAAGACAAGTAGATTTTTCATTATTTTTTAATGCTTCTTGACTTGATATCTTTTAGTTCAATTGTACTATTATCATCAAAATAAAGAGTTAGATTGGCCTTTGTTTGCGGTGTGATATTTTCTTTGAGATTTAGTATCATAATGTGCATCCCACCAGGTTTAAGTTCAGTGCTTGAATTAGCTTTTATTGTGATTTGAGGAATTTGAACCATCATTTTTTTACCATCTTTCATAATATGATCATGAATTTCAGCTGTATCGCTTAATGAACTTTGAGCTTTTATGAGTTTAATATCTTTGTTGGAGTTGTTTTTAAGTTCTAAAAAAAATGCCGTTGTTTTAGAATTAGGTGGAGTTTGTCTTACATAAGGATCATTTATAGTAATTTGATTTGAAAAAGCAAAAGTGCTTAATATGGCTAAACTAAGTAATTTTTTCATTATTTTTCCTTTTTTTGTTTTTGGTTATTTGTAAAACATTATACACGGAAAAAATTAAAAATATATTTATTGTAAAAATATTATAATTAGCTCTTTGTTGTTTTAATTTTTAATAGAAAGGTGAAAATTGTTTAAAATTATATTAGCATTGTTTAGTTTGGCTGTGTTTGCAAATGCAAATAATCTTGCAAAAATTTATCTAAACGAAGGTATTGATGCAGTTGAAAGGGTATTGGAGCAAGAGTTAAGTAAAAAAGATTTTTGGCTTGATGAGATAAAAGACAAAAATATTAGTTTAGGATATTATGAGGAAAATGTTGCAATAGTTTTAACAAATAAAAGTGATAAAATTATTAGAGTTTATCACTACAATGATGGAAAAGTAGAAAAGAAATTTATCCAAAGGGATGTTTTAACAGGTTTAGCTGGAGATAAAGAAGTAGAAGGAGATTTAAAAACTCCAATAGGTTTTTACGAACTTGGAAAGAAATTTTATCCTGGTGATCCATATTATGGCCCATTTGCATTTGCAACAACTTACCCAAATGTTTTAGATAAAACTTTGGGTAAAACAGGTGGTGGTATTTGGATTCATGGCTATCCTTTAGATGGAACACGCTTGGATACTTATAAAACTAGAGGTTGTATTGCTGTGCATAATGATTTATTGGAAGATTTTAATAAATTAGTAGCTGATAGAAAATCTTATGCAATGACAGAAGAGAAAAATAAAGTAAGAGCAACTCATGATGAAATAGCGATTTTACTAGCTAATTTATTTGCCTGGAAAGATAGTTGGCAAAAAAGTGATATAAATAAGTATTTATCTTTTTATGATAAAAAAATTTTTAAACATAATAATAAATCTACTTATGAGCAATTTGCAAAAAATAAAGAAAGAATTTTTGCAAAGAGAGAAAAAAAGAGCATTAAATTTTCAGATCTTAGCATAAGTCCTTATCCAAATGATAAAAATGAGAAAATTTTTAGAATAGGATTTTATGAAGACTATCGTAGTACTAACTATAAATTCAAAGGAGAAAAAGTCCTTTATGTTAAGCTAGTTGAAGATAAAATGCAAATTTTAGCTGAACAATAATGGCATATATAAAAATTGATCGTTTGGCTTATGAGTATAATCTTGACTTAATAGCCTCTAAAGCAGGAGGTTATCAAAAAGTAATATGTGTTTTTAAAGATAATGCTTATGGACATGGAGCTAAGCTTTTAGCTCCTATAGCTAGAGCAAAAGGTATAAATTTTATAGCGGTAAAAAATGAAACTGAAGCAAAAGAGCTTGAAGATATTTTTGATAATATCTTAATTCTATCCCATCATCCACATGGCAATGAAAGTGAAAAATTTATTTATGCTTTAAATGATAAAAATGATATTAAAAAATTCAAGCAAAATATAAAAATTCATTTAGTTGTAGATACAAATATGCATAGAAATGGAATTATACCTGAAGAAATTCAAGAAGTGATACAAGAACTACAAAGTAATAATTTAATACTTCATGGAGTGATGATGCACTTTGCAGGAAGTGATGAAATAGATGCTAGTTATTTTGTGCAAAAACAAAAATTTAAACAAGCTAAAGAGCTAATATATACTTTGCTTTGTGATGAAGCTAAAAAGCTTATATTTCATTCACATAATTCTGAAGCATTGTTTAGAGCAAGCGAGCTTGGGTGCGATGAGTATTGTAGAGTAGGGCTTGTGCAATTTGGCTATGCGCATTTTAATAAAGACTTACGCAAAGTTTTAAGTTTATGGGCTGAAAAATTAAGCCAAAGAGTGTTGAAAAAAGGTCAAAGTGTTGGTTATGGTGGTGTATATAATGCAAAAGAAGATCTTGAAATAGCAACTTATGATTTAGGTTATGCAGATGGGCTTTTGCGTTATGATGGAAAACAAGATTTTTTTCTTCCTAATGGTAAGAAATTGCTTGGAAAAATGTCTATGGATAGTTTTTCTTGTGAGAATGATGAAGATGAAATTTGTGTTTTAAATGATGCAAATATTATGGCTAGTTTTTTTAATACTATCAACTATGAAATTTTAGTCAAACTTTCTCCAAATTTGAAAAGAATTTTAGTTTAAGATAAAAAGTGTTAATATATCTAAAGAAAGGGCAAATATGGCATTTTTAAATTGGGCTATTTTAATTTTATTTTTATTTATAGTATTTTTATTGATAAATCGTTATGAGAGAAAAATAAAAATTTTATATAAAAATATTGAAATCTTGAAAAATGAGTGTAAAAAAAATAGTGAAAATATAGAAAAAAATAGAATTTTAATTGAAAAAAATAGATCAAATATCGAAGATATAAAAATTCAAGATTAATTTTTATCTTGAAGTATTTTTGCTATCAATTCTAATGGATGTAAAAAATGCGTGGAGGATTTTTCATGCTCTAATGCATTTGAAATTTGCATTCTACAAGCTGAACATTCTGCACTGATAATTTCCACATTGCTTTTTTGTATATTTTGAGCTTTTCTTATACCAACTTGCAAAGCTTTTTCATAGTGATCAGTTTGCATACTAACACCGCCAAAACCACAGCATTCATTTGAGTTAATAAGTTCTTTGAAAGTATAGTTTTGTTTAAGCAAGGCTCTAGGTTCTTTAAAAACACCTTGCATTTTTCTTGCATGACAAGGATCGTGGTATGCAATTTTTGTCTTTAATTTTTTCTTTGTTTTTAAAAGCTCTTCTAGTTTAGTATATTCATAAAAATATTTTGTTGCAAGTAGTATTTTACTAGAAATATTTTTAGCTCTTATAGCCCATTCTTCATCTTTTTGCATGTGGAAAAAATGTTCATAGTCTATATTAATCATCGCAGAACAGGTTGCTTCAGGGATAATGATATAATCTAGAGTTTTTAATTTTTCTTCAAAATAAACGATATTTTTTTTAGCTAAAATTTCTACACTTTTAAAATCTCCAGTAAAATAATGAGGAGCACCGCAACAAGATTGATCTTTTAATAAATCTACATTGATTTTAAGATGTTTACAAATTTCAAGCAAAGCAAAGCCCGTATTTGTATAAGAGTAATTTGACAAGCAGCCTATAAAAAGTCCTATGGCTTTTTCACCTTGATTATTTATGAAATCAGGATTAGAAGCTAGAAAGCTTTTTTTAGCTAAAGAAGGAAGCAAACGATCTTTTTTAATTAAAGGTAGGTTAAATTTAGCTTTCATTCCCAAATTTTTATGTTGTAAACTAAAAGCACAGCTTTGGAAAACATAACCAAATCTTGCTAAAATATCTAGAATTTTTCTGCGTCTTAGAAAAAAGAAAGCAAGTTTTTTGTACCAAGCAATGCCAAATTTTTGTGCTATATCGTAACGCACTTTTTCAATAGCGCTATCCACTCTTAAATGGCTTGGACAAGCTTCAACGCAATTTGTACACAAAAAACATGATTCAAATATTTTTTTAAGATTTTTATCAAGCTCTAGTTCTTGGTTTTCATAAGCACTGATTAAATCTAAAAAGCCACGAGGGGAAGTACTTTCATCGCGATTTATTTCATGTATGGTGCAAACTGGTATGCATTTTCCGCATTTTACGCAAGCATTAGAAATTTCATTAACATTTAACATATTAAACCGTTTTAGAGAAAACTTTTTTATCTTCGCTAATGCGTTTTAAATATTTATCAAAACACATAGCAATATTACGGATTAAAAGCACTCCTGTTTCATTAACTTTGATATGAGTTTTATCTATGTTGATAAATTCATTAAGTTTTTGGAGTTCTTCTAAATCTTGCTTAAAATATTCAAAAAAATCAATCTTAAATTTACTTTCAATATTTTTTATATTAAGAGCAAAATTACTCATAAGTTCCATAATAACAGCTTTTCTTAGTTCATCATCATCATCAAGCATAATACCTTTTTCGCAAGGCAATCGACCTTCATCGATAGCCTTTTCGTAGCTTGGCATATCTTTGAAATTTTGCATATAGTGTCTTTTACCTTCGCCTATACTTGTTAGGCCAATCCCGATTAAATCAGTTCCGCCTTTTGTAGTATAGCCTTGAAAATTTCTATGCAAACTACCATTTTCTAAGGCTTTAAAAAGTTCATCTTGTGGTTTTGCAAAATGATCCATTCCTATCATTTTATAACCATTTTGAGTTAAAAATTTTTCACAATATTCTAAAATTTGAAGTTTTACATCAGGACTTGGTAGAGTGTTTTCGTCAAATTTTCTCATATTTTTTTTAAGCCAAGGCACATGTGCATAATTAAAAATAGCAAAGCGATCGGGATTAATCAGCAGTGCTTTTTCTAAAGTTTGCTTAAAACTTTCTAGACTTTGATAAGGAAGGCCATAAATTAAATCCATATTTACTGAATTTATCCCTTTTTTTCTTACCATATCTACTGCATTTTTGGTAAGTTCAAAAGGTTGAATTCTATGAATTTCCTTTTGAACCTTTTCGTTAAAATCTTGCACACCAAAACTAATACGGTTGAAGCCATTTTGAATTAAAACATCAGCTTGTTCTTCATTTAAGAATCTAGGATCAATTTCACAACTTACTTCACTATCTTGGGTAAAATTTGGAAAAATGCTTTTTATTTTAAAAATCAAACTTTGCAATTGTTTAGCAGAAAAAAAAGTAGGTGTACCACCACCAAAATGCATTTGAGCTACTTCTCTTTGTGTGTCAATGGTATTTGTTAAAAGATCAAGTTCTTTAAAAAGATAATTTAAATACCTTTCTTTACTTTCTTCTTTTGCGGTATATATTACATTACAACCGCAAAAATAACAAGCACTCCTGCAAAAAGGCAAATGAAAATATAAAGATAATTGTGCTGTTTGTTGTTTTAAAATTTTTATATAGTCTTCATATTTAAAATGGGTGTTAAATTCTATTGCAGTAGGATAAGAAGTGTATCTAGGTCCTGCTTTGGAATATTTAACAAAATTTTTATAATCTCTCATTTTTTACCTTTTTGCATCATTTCTTTCATGTTTATAAATAAGTTAGGATGTTTTGTATGAATATTGCTGATTAATTGATCTAAATCAATATTAACTTCTTTTATACCTTTGGAAACTTGATGTTTAATCTCATCCATTGCGACTGTCCATACATCATTAAAGTCAATAGGAATTTGTTGATAGATAGCCTTTTCTAGTTTAAGTTCAAAATTATCCTTTTGTATCTTTTTGGCACTTTGTAAAAACTCAATCAGAGTTTTTACAGAAAACATAGTTTTAACTTCATCATTTTCATCTACTATAAACCATGGTTCGGGTGCTAAATTATGGCCATTTTTTAGACTTAACTTTTTTTCTTTATCGTTAATGTGGGTTAGATGAAATATAGTTTGATTGTGTTTTTCTATGCCCAAATGATTAGATAATTCATTGATTACATCTTGAGAGCTTTTTTTGCTTAGACTATTCAATCTCACTCCTTATTTGTTAATAATTTTGCAATTTCTTTTGCATGATAAGTTATGATAAGCTTAGCTCCAGCTCTTTTAAAAGCAAGCATAGTTTCAAGTACTATTTTTTCATAGTCAATCACACCTGCTTTTTGACCTGCTTTTAACAAAGCATATTCCCCGCTTACATTATACACACAAAGTGGAAGTTTAGAATGATTTGCTATATCTTTTACTACATCTAAATACGCAAGTGCTGGTTTTACCATTAAGATGTCAGCGCCTTGTTTTTCATCTTCTAAGCTCTCACATAAGGCTTCTTTACCATTGGCAAAATCCATTTGATAGGTTTTTCTATCTCCATAACTTGGTGCAGAATCAGCCACATCTCTAAAAGGCCCATAATAGGCTGAAGCAAATTTAGTAGAATAAGCCATAATAGGTAAATTTTCAAAACCATTTTCATCTAAAGTTTTTCTTAAAGTTTCAATAATACCATCCATCATGCCGCTTGGTGCTATCATATCTGCACCGTTTTTAGCATGAATTAGAGCTTGTTTGGCTGAAATTTCTAAAGTTAAATCATTATCTACGCTTTCACTTTTTGGATCAATAATACCACAATGCCCATGATCAGTATACTCACAAAAACAAAGATCGGTAATTACTACCAAATCAGGAAATTTTGCTTTAATAGCTCTTAGACTTGTAGCAATCAAGCCATCATCGCTTAATGCATCACTTCCACAACTATCTTTTTTGGAACTTTCTAACACGCCAAATAAAATAATCGCTTTAATACCAAGATTAATTAACTCCTCACATTCTTTTAAAATTTCATCTAAGCTCATTTGAAACACACCTGGCATAGACATGATTTCATTTTTAATATTAGCACCATTGATAACAAAAAGTGGATAGATTAAATCATCTAAATTTAAGGTATTTTCTTTTACTAAGCTTCTAATATTCTCATTAAGTCTTAATCTTCTAAAGCGTTTAAACATAAATTTCCTTTTTGTTTGTTAAAATTGTTTAAATTCTAGCATATTTTTTATAAAAAAGGTAAAGTAAAATAATGACTATTCAAATTTCTGAAATAGCAAAACTCCCCACTCGTTTTGGGGAATTTAATATACAAAGTTTTAAAGAAAATGATAAAGAACATCTTTGTATTTTTAAAGGAAAATTGGAAAAAGAAGTTAATATTAGAATCCATTCAGAATGTTTAACAGGGGATGTTTTAGGAAGTTTAAAATGTGATTGTGGAGAACAGCTTGATTTTTCTTTAAAATACATTCAAGAGCATGGTGGTATGGTGATTTATCTAAGGCAAGAAGGAAGAGGTATAGGACTTTTTAATAAAATTAATGCTTATGCTTTGCAAGATAAGGGTTTTAATACCATAGAAGCAAATCATCAATTAGGTTTTAAGGCAGATGAGCGTAGTTATGAAATAGTAGAATTTATACTTAAGCATTATAAGATTTCTAAAATTAACCTTTTAACTAATAATCCTGAAAAGCTAAATTCATTAAAAGAAAAAATTAATTTAAGAGTGCCTATTTTAATAAAAGCAAATCGTTTTAATAAAGATTACTTAGAAATTAAATATACACAAATGGGACATCTAAATTGAAAAAATACGAAGAGCAATTAAATTTTTTAAAAGATTTTGCAAATAAAGATGATTTTTTTAAAAAAATCACGCTCTATAAAGAGTTGTTAGAAAAATTTAATGCTGTGCATAATTTAACTCATTTTGAAAATATAGATGAAAATATTATTGATAGTGTTAAAATTTTAGACTTTTATGATTTGAGTAATAAAAAAAAGATCATTGATATTGGAAGCGGGGCTGGTTTTCCTGCATTATTTTTAGCTTGTATTTTGCAAAATAATGAATTTTTTCTTTTTGAGCCTAGCGCTAAAAAGGCTTCATTTTTAAGGGTGGTTAAAACTGAACTTAATTTGATAAATGTAAATATCATAAAAGAAAAATTACAAAACTATCCACCTTTTAAAGTAGATTTAATTACTTCAAGAGCTTTGATGGATGTAAAACCTTTGGTAGAAATTTCAAATGGTTTTTATGATAAAAATACTTTATTTTTGCTTTATAAAGGAAGTGAAGTTTATGATGAATTGCAAGAATTGAAAGATTATCAAATTTTTAATCAAGGCTTTAGGAATTATTGTCTTTTAAAGATAAAGGAAAAATTATGTTAATTTTTGGACATCCTTTGATAAATATGCAAAAATTTAGTCATTATGAAAATATTTTTATCAAAACAAATGTAAATTGTTTTAACTATAATGAACAAAATATAAAAAGTGCAAAAGAGGAAAAAATAGATTTTGCTATATATGCCAAGAATGAGGAAGAAATTTTACTTTCTAATGCACTAGGAGCAAAATATATTTTAATAGAAGATGAGAGATTAGCAAAAATTGCCTCAAAAATGGCTGAGTTTTATATGTTTGACTCTAAAATTTTATTTTTACTTGATGTTTTAGATAATAATTTAAAAAAAGCTTATGAGTTAAGCGTTGATGGAGTGTGTTTAAAATCTTATATCACTCAAACTAAACCCATTAAGGGTTTAGTTTAATTATTTAAAACTTTTTCTTCCTAGCATCTTCTAAGATATCATTAGCTATTTGATTGACATTGTCTGCAACTATAGCGCTGTCG
>NZ_JAKMQK010000015.1:0-55395 GCF_025771545.1 Campylobacter sp. IFREMER_LSEM_CL908 | reverse complement strand
TAAGAGTTTTTACTCAAAACCTTCCTATCAATCTTCCCATTTGCATTTAAAGTAAATTGTTCTATTTTAACAAATTTTTTAGGTATCATGTAAACAGGGAGTTTGTCTTTTAAAAAGTTTTTAAAATCTAACTCTTCCTTACTTTCATAAAAGCAAATAATTTCTTCTTTAAAAATACAAGCACAATTTCTTACATTCTCATGAGAATTGATAATACTTTCTATCTCTCCAAGTTCTATGCGATGACCCATGTATTTGATTTGATGATCTATCCGTCCATAACATAAAAGTTCACCAAATTCATTATAAGCTACCACATCACCTGTTTTATAAAGCAAGTCTAGGTAATTATCATGCAAAGGATTTTGCATAAAAGCTTGCTTTGTTTTTTCTTTATCGTTGTAATAGCCTAAAGAAAGACAAGTTCCTCTTACATAAAGCTCGCCTTTAACTCCCACTTGACTTGAAGTAATTAAATTTAAATTCTCATCAAAGACTAAAAGTTGGGTATTTTTACATGCTTTTCCTATAGGCAAAAGCTCATCATCGCTAAATTGCCTATCAACTATGTAAAAAGAGCATACATCGGTAATTTCAGTAGGTCCGTAAAGATTAGCAAATAAAGCACTAGGAAGGTGCTTACGCCAAATGTTGAGTTGTTTATTTGGCATGATTTCGCCACAAAAAAGAATTTTGTTTAAATGCCTTAGTGTAAAGGCTTCAAGCGCATTAGTATTAGCAAAATAAATCAGCACTGAAGGTACCCAAAAAATTGTTGTTATTTTTTCTTGTTCTAGATACTCCAAAATTTTATTTGGAAAAGCAAAAAGATGATTAGGCAGTATATGAAGCGTAGCTCCCATTTTAACAGAGCTAAATATATCTAATATGCTATTATCAAAGTAAAATGGCGCTTGATTAGCAAGTATATCTTCATGGCTTAGCTTAAAAGTTTCACATACCCAAAAAGTATAATCAATCACACTTTTATGGCTTATGCTTACTCCTTTTGGAGTTCCTGTGCTTCCGCTTGTAAAAAAGACATAAAGTAAATTAGTATCTATGTGATCGTTTAAAGCTTTTTCTAAAGCATTTTCATTTATAACAAAGCTTTCAAAATCTTCTGTGAAAATGGTATCAAGATTAAAATCTAAATTTAATTTTTTAGAAGTAATTAAAAGCTTTGGTTTCAAAACTTCTATAACTTTTTCTACACGCTCTTTGGGACTTTTTTCATCTAAAAGTGTATAAAAATTTCCACTTTTTGCTACACCAAAAAAAGAAAGCAAACAATCAATTCCTTTAGGAAGTATGATTAATACAGGATCTTGTGTACTTTTAGTAGGAAGTTTAGAAAGAATTTTACTTGCTATTTTTTTACTTAAATCATCAAATTCTTTATAGCCTATACTTCTACCATTAAACTCAACAAAAGCATTTTTGCTTCCAAATTTAGCAACACTTTCTTGTAAAAAATCATTGATATGAGTTGTCATTTTATTCCTTTAGCAAACAATAAGGGTTATCCTTTAAAGCTTTTAATGTTTTTTCTAAATAGTTTTTCATGTTGATATTTATTATATGAGCATTGGAAAAATTTAAAATATTAAAATTATCATCATTTTTTAAAATAGCTACTTGTTTATCAACATCTAAATCTGAATTTTCATCCAATTTTCTAACATAGTATTTAATATTTTTTTGGAGTATTTTACCATCTTCATCAATAATTTTTCCACTAAAATTTTTAAAATATCTATATGGAACATGAGCTTTTTCTTCTATGAAATGACTAAAAGTGTACCCGGCTATTTTAGAGCCAAATAAAAGTAATTTTCCATTTTCTTTGGCTAAAATTTCATACACACAATTTTCTCCAAAACAACTTGTAGTGTCCTTTAAAAACAATTCTTCTTTAGCTCCTTTAATGGCAAATGAAAATATAGGATCATTGGTGCGTTTTACCCCCCCCCATTTGCGAAAATATTCTGTTAAAACACCAACAGTGCTTTTTGAATTCAAATTATCATAAACTTCATTTTTGCAAAAACTATAAGTAAATGTAGGCATGATTAAAGTACCTTCTTTACCTATAACTTCAAAAAAACAATCTAATATAGTTTGTAAAAATTCATTTCTAGGAAGTAAAGGAATACCAAATTTCATCAATTCACTATGTACACACAAAATATCACCTTTTTTAATACCAAGTTTTTTAAAAGCTTCTATTAAGTCTATATTGGAATATTTTTTATCATTGCATTTAAATATATATTTCATACTTTTTTCTTTGAATGTATTTTAATTAGTTATAATAGCATATAAATTATAATATCAAGAAAGAAAAATATGCTCATAAATCAAACTTATTTTATAGACTCTTGTGATGATGTAGAATTAAATATAAAAAGAGAAAGTAAATTAGAATATAGAATCACTTATGATGATAGTAAGCAAATGAAAGCTATTGTTTTTATCATAGGTGGATATGGAGCAAATGCAAATATACATTTTCTAGAAAGTTATAGAAATTTTATAGCTAAAAAATTTGATGTAGTAGCTGTAAATGTATTTTATCATTGTTTTTGCCAAAGAGTTTCTGATGTGGATAAATATAGCGCTGAAATGACTTTTTTATTAGACGATATAAGAACATTTGAAAAGGCTTTCAGGGATTTTGAAATAGAATTTGAAGTGCTAGATAATACAAAAAATATAGAAAAATATTATCAAATTCTTGATCAAAAAATGAGTATATTAAAAGAACAAGGAATTTTAAATCAAGACTATAAGGTTGAGTTATCTGTGACTTTTATCCCACCCAACAATGAGTATAATAATTTTGCCATTATGCCTGCTATCGATCATATCAATGCCTTAAAAGATATAATGAAAAATTATCCTCAATTTAAATCTTTACCTAAAATTTACGGGGGGGGGGTCATACGGTGGCTTAGTGGCACTAATGTGTGCAAAAATAGCTCCTTGGTATGTAGATGGAGTGATAGATAATTCAGGTGCTGCATTGCCTCCGTTAAGATATATCATAGGAAGGGATTTAAATAAAGGTGATGCTATTTTAAACGAAGATGAGTTAAATAGTAAAGTTCATTGTTATGTGGAAACTTATTGGACACGCAAAAACCCAAACTCACCTTATTATTTTGCTGATGAAAATTATTTAATAAGAGCTTTACTTAATAAAGATCATTTGATCTTACAAGCTCAAAAGAATAAAAATATTATTTATACAAGTTATCATAGTGCTAAAGATGACTTAACTCCAGCTGATCATAAAATTTCTATGATAGAAATTTTAAAAGCCTTAAATTATGAAGTAGATTTTCATCTAATAGATGAAAAAGATATAGATGGTAAATTTATTAAAAATTTAACTCATGGCTGTGGAATTCCTGATAAGGCATTATTTAATAAAGAATTACCTATTATGCTTGAAAAATTAAAAGATAAAACATTTAACATGAAAAAAGATAGCATATCTTATCCTTGTAAAAATAAAGTTTTTACTTTTAAAGATGAAAATGATAAATTTGTTTTAGATATTATTTGATAGAATATATCTAAAACTAGCAAAGGCTTTTTAAAATGTTAAAGAATGAGACCTATTTCATAGACTCTTGCGATGATGTAGAATTAAATATAAAAAGAGAAAGTAAATTAGAATTTAAATTAACTTATGATGATAGCAAAGAAATAGAGGCTATTGTTTGTGTTATACAAGGACTTGGTAGTGATATAAGTGAACCTATGCTTAATTTTAATATGAAATATTTTGCTATGAATTATAATGTAGCAGTTTTAAGTGTAAATTATCATTGTATAGGTAATCGTCCTCAAACAGGAGCAAAATTTTTTCTTGATAATATTGATAAGCTTATTTTTGATGCAAGCTTAAAAGCTATTGACATAGAAATTCCTTATGATATATCAAAACTTAATACTTTTGAAGAATTTCATCCTGCTATGGATTATCTTAATAAAGAAATTCAAAAAAAGAAAGATAGTTGGGAATTTGACAAAGATTATTATTTGGACTTAAGTGTGAGCTTGCAGCCTACCAAAAATGAATATCAAAATTTTGGCATCATGCAAGCAACAGATATACTAAATGCTCTTTTGTATATTAGAAAAAATTCTCCTTTTAAAGTTATGGGGGGGGGTATAAAGCATATTTTAGTTGGAAGTTCAAGAGGTGGATATTTAGCAAATTTATGTGCAAAGTTAGCTCCTTGGCTTGTTGATGTTGTAATAGATAATTCTTCTAATGCTTTACTTGGAGATTTGTGGAGAATAATAGGATTTGGAAAAGAAATAGATTATATAAAATATCCTTCTTTTGACACTTTTTATTTTTTTAAAAACATTAAATTATGTTGTTTTGATAAAACCATTTGGACTTCCAATACTTCATCATTTAATTATTTTTCAAATGCAAGGAGAATGATTAGGGATATATTAGTAAAAGATCATCTGAACACACAAGCAAAATATCCAAAGCCAAAATATATTTTTTATCATTCTAAATTTGATATTGATTTAGCTCCACCGCAAGATAAAGAAGATTTAGTTGAAATACTAAAAGAACTAAATTTTAATGTTTATTTTTGTATGATAAAAGATGAAAAACAAATAGATGGTAAGTTTATTAAAAATCTAACTCATGGTATGGGTATACCTATGAAATTACTTATTAAAAAACACTTACCGCAAATTTTACAAGAACCTTTAAAAGATAAAACTTGTAAAAAAGAAATCTCATATAAGTGTGATGATTTAATATATACTTTTAAAGAGGAAAATGAGCAGATTATTTTAAGTGTGGAAAGGGTTTAAACAAATATTTGTTTAAACACCAGCTAAAGCTAAAAGATCGCTTACTTTTTCACATTTTTTAAGATCATCACCGCTAATTTGTTTACCAAGTGAGTTTTTAAATAATACCATGATAGATACAAAAGCTAAGCTATCCCATTCATCAATATCATCTAAAATCATATCTTCTTTTAGTGTTTCATCCATATGCATAGCTTCGCTAATAGCTTCTAATAATTCTTCTTTAGTCATTTTTTTCTCCTTTATAAATTGAAATTGTATCAGTTTTAAAGTTTTTATCAAAATTTATATAAGCACTCCCCCAGGCATATCCAGCGCCAAAAGCACTTAAAATGGCATTAAAATCATTTTTTTGCATTGTACAAAGTAAAGCAGGTAAAGAGCAGGCACTTAAATTAGCATATTTTGACATCAAAAAATTTGGTGCTTTAGAGCTATCAATACCCAAGTCATTTATAATAGAATCAACTAAAAATTGATTGGATTGATGTAATAAAAAATAATCCACTTCATCTTTACTTTTTTCACAAAAATCAAGCATTTCTTTTATGCTTTGGCTCTCAAGATTAAGTGCTTGGTTAAAAATTTCAGCCCCATCCATGTAAAGATTATCTAAGCTCCTATGCTTATTGGTTTGAAATATTTCTTTATTGGAGCTTTTACTCTCATCAAGTTTAGCAAAAGCTCTATTGGGTATGATGAGTTTGTCAAAACCTTCTCCATTAGAATGAAGCTTAAAAAACGATTTTTCATTTGCACAGCTTATGAGTGTTGCGCTTACTCCATCGCCAAAGATTGGAGCTAAATTTGGATTTAAAGGGTTTATGGTTTTGCTTAAAGTATCACCACAAATTAATAAAATATTTTTTGCATTTTGATTTTCTAAAAAAGAAAAAGCTATAAATAAGCCATATAAATACCCAGAACATGCTTGATTTACATCAAAAGCTATGGTTTGAGGTTTTAAATTTAATCGTTTGTGAAGATAGTTTGCGCATGATGGCATAAAAAAATCAGGAGTTTGTGTAACAAAAATCACCATATCAAGCTTATTTTTATCAAAATCAAGCATTTTAAATAAATTTATACTTGCTTCATAGGCTAAATCTGTTGTGCTAATATTTTCATCAGCAATAAATCTTTCTTGTATGCCTGAAATTTTTTTCATTCTTTTTAGCATTTTGACATCATTTTGAAAAACATCTTCTAAGCAATCATCTATATTTATACATTTATTAGGCACGCAAACGCTTATACCTGCTATTTTGGCTTTATTAAAACTAGCTTTCAATTATAAGTCCTTCGTAATTTATCATTTCTTTTTGGATTAGAGCAAAATTTTCTTTTATATTTGCATTTAAACTATATAAAAATTCTAAAAATGGCATATTTCTTTCGCCCTTTTGAAAGTATAAAATACATTCTTTTGTATTAAAATGCACATGTAATAACTCTATAGCTTTATATAGCATAATTTTTTCAAGCTTTCTTCCTAAGGCTCTACAGCTTATACAAAGATCTTTTATGATTAAATTTGTTTCATCTTTATAAGCTAAAAAAATTGCTATAATGCCACTATCACTTAATTTATCACTCATGCTTATAGTCAAAATAGCATATTTTTGCATAAATTCTTCACACTCTTTTAAGCTTAATCTTGAGTAATTTGATATAAATTGATTAGTTTTATTAAGTAGTTGTGAAATTCTTTCAAGTTCATCCGTGTGGTTGATATGAAATTTCAAACAAATCTGTAATTTTTCAAAATACTCTTTAGGGCTAAGCTTGCTAAGTTCTTGTCTTTGTAAATTTGCTTTAATATCAGCACTTCTTAACTCATCTTCTTTGCTAAAGCTTGTTTTTAAAAGTCTAGGATAGAGCTTTAAACTATAAGCACTATTTTCATCAGCTAGTAAGGTGTTAATATGAAGGTGTGATACATTTTCAATTTCGGCTATATTATCATCAATAAATAGCACACTATCAAAAGCTATATTAAAAAAATTTACAATTTCTTTAATATTTTCGTCTTTACTTTTCCAATTAGCCTTGATCATACTAAAATCATCAAGTTGTAATAAAAAGTCTTTTCTTTGTGAAAAAAGTTTTTTTACATCTTCTTCTTCATTTTTTGAAGCGATGGCGAGTAAAAAACCTTGATTTTTTAAATTTAAAAGCTTACTTTGCAAGGCTTTATGATTGCTAGATAAAGTAAGATTTTCAATGCCATCTTCGCCTAAAATTCCTTGGTATAAGGTATTATCAAGATCTATGATGATTGCTTTTAAAGTTGGTTGCAAGAAGCTAGGTAGGATTTTTAGTCCTAGAATTTGGGCTAATTTTACACAAGCTTTATTACTAAGTCTGCTTGCATTTATTTCAAAATTACTATCATCTATGATGAGATTTTCATCTAAAAAGGGCTTTAGTATTTTGCAAATACTATATTCTTTTAAGCTTGTATCGCCAAGTAAAAGTGTGATGATAGGAGCGTTGCTAATGCTTGATAGTTCTTGTATTTTTTCTTTGATAAAATCATCTACATTTTTTTTATAATTGTTTAAATCTATAAATATAATATTTAAATCTGCTTTTTGAAAATTATCATAACTTAAACTATCATCATAAGAGCTTATGTTAAATTCAGCCTTTAATTTACTAAAGGCTAAAAATGCATTTAGTATGCTTGAAATCACTTCAAAAGAGTGATTTCTAAAAACATTAATAGTAATTTTTTTATAATGATTTTCCTTACTAAGTTTTATGAGATCATTTCTTTTTAAATTTGGTGAAAAAAGATTCATTTTAGCTCTACTAATTCTATTAATAAATTATTACTCATCATCACAAAGCAAAGTTTTGCAAAATAACTTGCTTTCATTATGTCAACAACTAACAAACCATCATTTAAAAGCAAAGATAAATCTTGCTCTATATTTTTGCTTTCATAAGCTATATGATACATTTTAGTTTTATTTTTCAAATAGTTATCTAAAACGCCTTTTTCATTTAAATTTGACAAAAGTTCAAAGCGATATTGGGGGAATAAGTTATTTTTTGGAATGATAAATTCTCCTTTTACCCCTTGTTGTTCGTCTATAAATTCAGCTTCTTTAATAAAACCTAGCTTTTCAAATATTTTTCTTTCTTTTTCTAAAGATTTACATGCTACACCTATATGGTGGATTGGTAAATTTAAATTCATTTTTCAAATACCACAGCCATAGTTATAGCATTTTTAAATTTTAAAGCTTTTTCTAAAGAATAGTCATTTGCCATAAAATATTCATATTGTTTTA
Source organism: Campylobacter sp. IFREMER_LSEM_CL908 (assembly GCF_025771545.1). Classification (NCBI taxonomy): domain Bacteria; kingdom Pseudomonadati; phylum Campylobacterota; class Epsilonproteobacteria; order Campylobacterales; family Campylobacteraceae; genus Campylobacter; species Campylobacter sp. IFREMER_LSEM_CL908. The sequence continues at coordinate 47,242 of NZ_JAKMQK010000015.1, read as the reverse complement.
TTTTTAAATCTGCTTTTTTTGCCATTTCAAAAATTTCAGTTGGATGTGTAAATAAGTATATATGATCAATTGCAGGTGCGTTGATAGGTATGGTTGCAAAAATTTCACCTTCATCGCTTAATAAGTCTTTTGCTCTTTTTAAAAATTCTAAAGGCCGTTCAACATGTTCTAAAACTTCTCCAATTACTATTAAATCAGCTTTTTCGTGAAATTGAAATTGAAAAAAATCTTTACATAAAAATTCACAATTATTAATTAAATTTTTAACTTGATTTTCCACCATATTTTTTGTCAATTCACAACTAGTAGGGGATAAATCTAAACCTAAATAATAATCAAATTTCAAACTTTTAACAGCTTTAGTAAAAAATTCTCCATGTCCTGGGCCTATTTCAAAATAATTATCATGTTTGCTTTTTGGTTGAAGATAATTTTCAAAATACTTTCTAACTTTTATATGAGCAATCCAAATATAAGATGAAAGCGCAAGCCCTATCATGTATTTTTTCATATAAGTTTCATTAAAATAGACTTTATCTTTTACTTCTTCAAAACTTTTATATCTATATGAGTTATTTTCTATGAAATATTTTGTTTCTTCTAAAGTGTCATTAAGTATAGTTAAATAGCATTCGCACTGCTCTTGTAAAGAAATATTGTTTTGAAGATAATATGAAATGAGATTTTCAAATTCTATTTCATCTTCATTTGTTAGACTGATTTTATTTAAATATTTTGCGTGAATTGGATTTTTTATAGCTATTAACTCAAATAAGTTTTTAATATTTTTCATTTTTTACCTTTGATTTGATAGCTTGCAAAAGTTCATTTTGTGATTTTAGCTGACTTAATTCATCTTTGCTAAATTTGATTTCAAATTCTTCTTCTAAGCTCATGATTATATCAATATGATTTAAAGAAGTCCAATTTTTGCAATTTTGCATGCTTAAATTTGAATTTTCATCAACTTTTACTTCTAGTATATTTTCTAAAATTTCATAAAATTTATTTTCCATTTTTTAACTATCCTTTAGAATAAGTACATTTTTATTCATGTTTAAGGCTCTTATTATGGCATTTTCATATTCTTGAGCAATAAAAATACTTATGTTATCATTGGCAAATTTTATCATATCGCTTTTAAAAGATGATAAAGCTATTTTAATAATATTTTTAATATTAGGAAGAGAGTGCTTGTTTAAATCTCTAACAAAATATAAGATTTCTTTTTTTGTTTTTTCTCCATTTTCATCAAGAATAAAACCCTGAAATTTTTTAAAATATCTGTAATCTACTTGATATTTTTCCTCAATATGGTGGGTTATGGTGTGTCCAATGCCACCAAAAGTAAGAAATTTCCCATTTTCTTTTATTAAAACATCATACACACAATTTTCTCCAAAACAACTTGTAGTGTCCTTTAAAAACAATTCTTCTTTGGCTCCTTTTATAGCAAAGGAAAATATAGGATCATTAGTGCGTTTTACTCCTGCTTGTTTGCGAAAATATTCATTTAAAGCACCCATTTTTGTAGGAGAATTTAATTTATCATAAACTTCATTTTTGCAAAAACTATAAGTAAAAGTAGGCATGATTAAAGTACCTTCTTTACCTATAACTTCAAAAAAACAATCTAATATAGTTTGTAAAAATTCATTTCTAGGAAGCAAGGGTGTGCCAAAATTAAAAAGTTCACTATGCACACACAAAATATCGCCTTTTTTAATACTAAGTTTTTTAAAAGCTTCTATTAAATCTACATTAGAGTATTTTTTATCATTGTATTCTAAAAAATATTTCATTTTATCAATCCGTGAAATTTTAATTTTTCTATTAAATCTTTTAATTCATAAGCTTGCATGTCTAGTTTTGAGGCTATATCTAAAACATCGTTTTTACCATCACAATATGCTAAAAAATTACATGATATTGGTATATCATTGGTTGAAGAAGTATTGATAGTATGGTATAAGCCTCTTTTACCTAAATTAGGTTCGCAAAATATCGTATTTTGATAAATTTCATTAACCTCTAAATTCATAATGATTTCTTGCATGGCTTTTAAGCCACCTTGTAAGCCTTCTTCACTGATGAAATTTAAATCATCTTTGCTAGTGTGGTATTCTTTATAATCACCAAATCTAGTTCTACATACACAAACTACGGGTAAATTTACCAAAGGAGAGCAGTATTGTCTCTCATCGCTTCCTCTATCTAAAAAGCTAAATTCTTTAAAATTATTTTTTTCTTTTAAGGTATGTAAAGCTACTTTATCTGCTAGGGTATTTTCACTTGGAGTGTGAATGAGTGAGTAAGCATTATCATCACCTATGCAAGAGAGTACAAAACCTGCTTTGGTATGTTTTTGCAAATGTTTTAAATGTTTACTAAGATAAACTATACTCCCTATGGTTTCAGGAATAAAAACAAAACGATAATTATATTTTCTCTCTTTAAGTTCTAAAAGCCATTTAGCTAAAAATGTAGCTACCGCAGGACCACTTAACTCGTTATTTGCCATAGATGGATGACAAAGGTAAGTGGAAATTAAAATTTCATCTTTTGTTTCTTGCGTGCTAGGTATGAGTAAATCAGCATAGTTTAAAACTCCATTTTCATGGTGCTTTGCATCTATGAAAACTTTATATTTTCCTTCTTTTAGTTTAACTCTATCTTCATGTTTTATACAAAACCCCCAACGCCTTTTATAATAGCTTGTCACATAAGGTATGGCATCAGGCATATCCTCTATAGAGTAAAGATGCTCTTGTAAGCTTGCTAGATCAAGCTCTGTGTCTATGCCTGTGCTATAGTTTAACACATGAAGATTATTTTGCTTAAAATCACAAATTTTTTCTCCATCTGGAGTGATGATATAAGCATCGTTTATCTCCCATTCAGCAGGTACTTCCCAATCAAATATTTTACTCCCGCTTGCTATAGAGTGAATTTTTAATATACCCCCCCCCCATAGCTTCATCAAGCATTTTTAAGCTTTGTCTAAAGCCTTTCCCGGTAATACTTCTGCATATAGGAAAAAGCTCACAAGCTAGCTCATACATACTTTTACTCACAACAAGCCTTTTTAGTTTCTTCTAAAATCTTAAATAAACTATCTTTAATAAATTGTGCTTCTTTTAAACTCATTTCTTGATGAGCAGGTATGCTAAGTTCAGCTTTATAAAAATTATCCGCATTTTCTAAGAATAAATTTCCATATAAGTTTTTATAATAACTAAACTCATAAGTAGGCTTATAATGCACTTGTATACCTATGCCCAAATTTAATAATTTTTCAAAAATAATCTCTTTTTGGCAATAAAACTCAGGAAAAAGCAAAATAGGATATAAATGTCTTGAGCTTTTTTTATAATCTTTGATTTTTATAGTGCTAAAATAAGGATTTTTTTCAAATTCTTTATCGTAAAAACTTGTGATGATTTCTCTTTTTTCTAGCATATTATCAAGTTTTTTTAGTTGATTTATACCTAAAGCACAAGCTACATCGCTTAAACGATAATTATAGCCTAGTTCAATCATATCACTATCCCAAAGCCTTTTTTTGACTATACCATGACTTCTTAAAAGCTTGATTTTTGAGATTAATTCCTCATCATTGCTAACAACTGCACCACCCTCAAAGGTTGTAATAGGTTTAACCGGATGAAAAGAAAATATGCTCAAATCTCCCATAGAACCTACTTTTTGATCTTTATAAATAGCACCTAGAGCATGACTTGCATCATCAATTAGTGGGATGTTGTATCGTTTGGCTAAGGCTAAAATTTCATCCATTTCTACACTATTTCCCGCAAAATCAACCACGCAAATTGCTCCTATATTAGAGCTATCTTGGCTTAATCTTAAAGCAAGTTTTTTCTCATCAATATTTCCATCGCTTTTTACATCTATAAACTCAACCCTAGCACCTGCCATTAAAGCTGCATTTGCAGTTGCAGCAAAGGTAATGGGGGTTGTTAAGACAATTTTATCTTTTATATTTAAAGATAAATATGCAAGGTGTAAAGCAGAAGTAGCTGAATTTAGCACGCAAGCATATTTTACACCTACATATTCACAAAGGGCTTGTTCAAATTCTTCAACCTTTTTTCCACCGGTTAAAAAATCATCTTTTAAAGCCTCACAAACTACTTGTATGTCTTGTTCGTCAATATTTTGATGAGAATAAGTTATCATTTTTCAAGCTCTGTATGATTTATTATATTTAAAAGCTCTTCTTGGCTAATCCATGATGGATTATTATCAGAGCTATAAGAAAAGCCATTAGAAACTTTTTTACCCTTTTGTCCTTTTGCATTTATACTAAAATCAACATTAGTGTTATTAAATTGAATACTTGGGCTAATGGCATAATAATTTTCAAATTCATAAGTTAAATGACTATCATCACTTGAAATCATAATTTCATGTAGTTTTTCACCTGCTCTTATACCTATGATTTTATGAGCTAAATTAGGAGCCATAGTTTTAGCTAAATCAACGATTTTCATAGAAGGAATTTTTGGTACGAAAATTTCCCCTCCATGCATATAGGCAAAATTATTCAGCACGAAATTAACTCCATCTTCTAAGGATATCCAAAATCTTGTCATTCTCTCATCTGTGATAGGAAGTTCTTTAGCGCCTTCATTGATTAGTTTTTTAAAAAATGGTATGACAGATCCTCTTGAGCCCACTACATTACCATATCTTGTAACGCTAAATTTAGTATGAGAATTTCCTGCTATGTTGTTTGCTGCTACAAAAAGCTTATCACTTGCAAGCTTTGTAGCTCCATATAAATTAATAGGATTGCATGCTTTATCGGTTGAAAGAGCGATACATTTTTCTACATTATTTTCCAAACACGCATCGATTACATTTTGTGCTCCATGGATATTAGTTTTTATACATTCCATTGGATTATATTCTGCAATTGGCACATGTTTCATAGCAGCTGCATGAATGACAAAATCAACATCCTTCATTGCTATGCTCAATCTTTCTTTATCTCTTACATCGCCTATAAAATAACGCATACAATCATCATTAAATTCTCTTGCCATTTCAAATTGTTTTAACTCATCTCTTGAATAAATGATGATTTTTTTAGGTTTGTATTTTTGAAGTAAAGTTTTAGTATAAGTTTTTCCAAAACTTCCTGTGCCACCGGTGATTAAAATGCTTTTTCCATTAAACATATATATTTTCCTATTACTTGACTAAGTTTTTATATCGGTTGAAAATAAAATTATTTTAAAATTCTTGGTAAAGTTATACCTGTTTGAGCTTGGTATTTACCCTTCTTATCAGCATATGTTACATCACAAGGTTCATCTCCTTGTAAAAATAAAACTTGAGCTATACCCTCATTAGCATAAATTTTAGCAGGTAGTGGGGTTGTGTTTGAAATTTCTATAGTGATATGTCCTTCAAAACCTGGCTCAAAAGGAGTTACATTTACTATAATGCCACATCTTGCATAAGTGCTTTTGCCAAGACAAATAGCCAAAACATCATTTGGCATTTTAAAATACTCAACCGTTCTTGCAAGCGCGAAAGAATTTGCAGGTACTATACATACATCGCCTACAAAATCTACTACATTTTCTTCTACAAAATTTTTAGGATCTACAACGGTGGAATTTACATTAGTGAAAATCTTAAATTCTCTTCCAACTCTTATATCATATCCATAGCTTGAAAGCCCATAACTAACTATACCTTTACCTATATTTGCTTCACAAAATGGCTCTATCATATTGTGCTCTAATGCCATTTTTTTGATCCAATTATCTGCTTTTAAGCCCATTTTTGTCCTTTATAATTAAAGTGAATTTTTAAATTATATCTTAAAATAAAAGTAAAAAATAAATAATTGAAGTTATTTTTAGTATTTTTATATATAATTATAAATTAAGTCTTATAAATTAAGGAGAATATATGACAAAAGAAGAAATCAAAGAACTAATGCAACTTTTTGCAGAAGCAAATATAAGCAAGATTAAAATAAAAGAACAAGATGGATTTGAAATAGAACTTGAAAGAGATATGTGTTGTGAATTACCAGCTCCAACTCCTGTTGCTCCAGCTCCACAGCCAATTAATGTAAATGTAGTTAATGAAACCAAAGCAAGCTCAAACTCTTCTAATAAACCGACTATCAATAGCCCTATGGTAGGTACTTTTTATCAAGCTCCAAGCCCAGGTGCAGCACCTTTTGCTAAAGCAGGACAAACTATCAAAAAAGGAAGTACTATAGCAATTATTGAAGCGATGAAAATTATGAATGAAATCGAAGCTGAATATGATTGTAGGATAGTAGAAGTATTAGTTGCAGATGGCCAGCCTGTAGAATTTGGTATGCCTTTATTTGTGGTGGAGAAATTATAAAATGGAAATTAAAAAAGTTTTAATAGCAAATCGTGGAGAAATTGCATTAAGAGCTTTAAGAACTGTAAAAGAAATGGGAAAAAAAGCAATTTGTGTGTATTCTACTGCAGATAAGGATGCTTTGTATTTAAAATATGCTGATGCGAGTATTTGCATAGGAAATGCTAGAAGTTCAGAAAGCTATTTAAATATCCCAGCTATTATTAGTGCAGCTGAAATTAGCGAAGCGGATGCGATTTTTCCAGGATATGGATTTTTAAGTGAAAATCAAAATTTTGTTGAAATTTGTGCAAAACATAATATCAAATTCATAGGCCCTTCAGTAGCTGCTATGGCACTAATGAGTGATAAAAGTAAAGCAAAACAAGTAATGCAAAGAGCAGGTGTGCCTGTAATCCCAGGAAGCGATGGGGCTTTAAATGGGGTTGAAGCAGCAAAAAAACTTGCTAAAGAAATAGGCTATCCTGTGATTTTAAAGGCAGCAGCAGGTGGTGGCGGCCGTGGTATGCGTGTAGTTGAAGATGAAAAAGATTTAGAAAAAGCTTACTGGTCAGCAGAAAGTGAAGCGATGAGTGCTTTTGGTGATGGAACTATGTATATGGAAAAATACATCCAAAACCCACGCCATATAGAAGTGCAAATCATAGGAGATAGCTTTGGAAATGTGATACATTTGGGTGAGAGAGATTGCTCTATGCAAAGACGCCATCAAAAACTTATAGAAGAATCTCCTGCAATTTTACTAGATGAAAAAACAAGAGCAAGACTTCATGAAACAGCAGTTAAAGCTGCTAAGGCTATTGATTATGAGGGTGCGGGAACTTTTGAGTTTTTAGTGGATAAAAATTTAGATTTTTATTTTATCGAGATGAATACGCGTTTGCAGGTTGAGCATTGTGTGAGTGAGATGGTAAGCGGGGTAGATATTATCGAGCTTATGATTAAAGTAGCAGAAGGGTATCCTTTGCCAAAACAAGAAGAAATTAAACTTAAGGGTCATTCTATAGAATGTAGAATTACTGCTGAAGATTCTAAAACTTTCTTACCTTGCCCAGGTAAAATCACAAAATATGTAGCTCCTGCAGGACGCAATGTAAGAATGGAAAGCCATTGTTATCAAGATTATAGTGTGCCTCCATATTATGATTCTATGATTGGAAAATTAGTCGTTTGGGGAGAAGATAGAAACACAGCTATAGCTAAAATGAAAATAGCCTTGCAAGAGCTTATTGTAGGTGGGATAAAAACAACCAAGGATTTTCATTTAGCGATGATGGATAATGCAGATTTTATCAATAATAATTATGATACAAATTATCTTTCAAGACATTAATTGAAGATAGGTTTTAACCTATCTTAATTCTTCTATATGAGCATTTGCTCTTATTTTATCAAGATGATTTTTTAAGGCTTGTTCTTTTTGAGTTAGGGTATAGACATTGCTAACTTGATCTTTGATTAAATCAAATTCGATAGGATTTTTACCATATTTTTCTTTTACAAAATACACTATATAAGCGTTTTCGCCATTTAACACTGGAGTAAATTCTCCTATTTTTGTATTATTTAACAAAGCAAGTAATCTTGGATCTAAACTAGCTGCGTTTAAACTAATGGCTTTTGATTTAATTTGAGAATTTTTATACATAGGATTTTGTGCAAGCTGTTGTAAAAGTTCAGGATTGGTAGAATTATAAACAACTAAGTCTATATTTGAAAAAGTGCTAAATTTATCAAGATTGCTTTCATAAAAATGTTTTAGTGTTTCATCATCAATATTGATTTTTGCATTTTGCATTATGCTTCTATAAAGTTTTTCTCTTTCAAGATCTTTTCTAATTTTGTTTTTAAAAACTTCAAAACTTAAACCATCTTTTTCTATCTTTGCTTGCAAACCATTAATGTCAGTTTTATTGCCTTTTGCTATTTGGGCTAATTTTTCATTAAGTTCAAAAGTGCTTACATAAATTCCTAGCTTTTTAGCTTCGCTTTGTTGAACTTTATCATCTACTAAAAATGCTATAGCTTTTTGTTTGTCATTAGTTTTTAATTCTTTCATAGTTTGTTCTATATCATAAAGAGTAATAGGTTGATTTTCTACTACCATTGCTACACCACCAAGGGTTTGAGCATATAAAATATTTGCAGCAAAACAACAAGATATTAAAAATTTTCTCATATAAAACCTTTATTTAAGTGTAAATATAGCATTATAACAATAAAAATTTAAAAAAGGTAAAAATATGCAAGAAATCACAACGCGTTTTGCTCCTTCTCCAACAGGATATTTGCACATAGGAGGGCTTAGAACAGCTTTATATAATTATCTTTATGCAAGAAAAAATAAGGGTAAATTTTTATTGCGTATTGAAGATACGGATTTAAAAAGAAATTCACAAGAAGCTACGCAAGCTATTATAGAAGCATTTAAATGGTGTGGGCTTGATTATGATGGGACGATTGAGTATCAATCTCAAAGATTTGATATTTATAAAAAATACATTCAAAAATTATTAGATGAGGGCAAGGCTTATTATTGTTATATGAGCAAAGAAGAGCTTGATGAGTTAAGAGCTAAGCAAGAAGCAGCTAAAGAGCGTCCAAAATATGATGGTAGATATAGAGATTTTAAAGGAATTCCGCCAAGTGGTATTGAGCCTGTGGTGCGTATAAAAGCACCACAAAGTGGAGAGATTAAATTTATAGATGGCATTAAAGGCGAGGTTAGTTTTAAGGCTGAAGATATTTTAGATGATTTTGTAATTGCAAGAAGCGATGGTAGCCCAATTTATAATTTAACCGTTGTAATTGATGATGCACTAATGGGTGTGAGTGATGTTATAAGAGGAGATGATCATTTATCAAATACTCCAAAACAAATTGTCCTTTATGAAGCACTAGGCTTTAAAATACCTAAATTTTATCATGTAGCTATGATACATGGTGAAGATGGTAAGAAACTTTCTAAGCGTCATGGAGCAACTGATGTGATGGAATATAAAAATATGGGGATTTTACCTCAAGCCCTGCTTAATTTCTTAGTGCGTCTTGGTTGGAGTCATGGCGATGATGAAATTTTTTCTTTAGAAAGTATGCAAGAGCTTTTTGATCCAAATCATATTAACAAAAGTGCTTCTTGCTATAATTTTAAAAAATTAGAATGGCTTAATGCTCATTATATTAAAACTTTACCTTTTGAAGAAATCAATAGACAATTAAAAGATTTAGGATTTGATTTAAGTCAGTATGAAAAAGCAGGCTTTTTGCTAGATATGTTAAGAGAGAGAGCTAAAACCTTACATGATATTATTAGTGGGGCTAAAGTGTTACTAAATAACCCAAAAGAATATGATCAAAAGGCTGTAGATAAATTTCTCAATGTTACAAATTTAACTTATTTGGAAAAATACGCTATGGTTTTAAATGAGCAAAAAAATGCTTGTGAATTTGAAGAATTAACTAATCAATTCTTAGAAGAAAATAATCTTAAGTTAAAAGATCTAGCTCAAGCTATACGCATCGCACTCACAGGAAACTCGGTTAGTCCTAGTATATTTGAAGTATTGGAATTTTTAGGAGTGCAAAAGGCTAAACTTAGGATAAAAAATTTACTAAATTATATGAAGGAAAAATAATGAATTTAAAAGAAGAGGCTTTAGAATATCACTTAGGTGGTAAAGTAGATATTGTTGTTAGAAAGCCTATGGATAGTGCGCATGATTTATCTTTGGCGTATTCTCCTGGGGTTGCTGAACCTTGTATTGAGATAGCAAAAGATGAAACTTTAGCTTATAAATACACTAATAAAGCTAATTTAGTTGCTATAGTAAGCGATGGTAGTGCGGTTTTGGGACTTGGCAATATAGGAGCGAGTGCAAGCAAACCAGTTATGGAAGGAAAAGCTTGTTTGTTTAAAAAATTTGCTAATGTTAATGCTTATGATTTAGAAATTAATGCTCATAGTATAGATGAAATTGTTACTTTTTGTAAAGCTATAGCGCCTACTTTTGGAGGGATTAATTTAGAAGATATTTCAGCACCAAAATGTTTTGAAATAGAAGCTGCTTTGCAAGATCTTGGAATTCCTGTAATGCATGATGACCAACATGGAACCGCGATCATTTCTACAGCAGGATTAATGAATGCTATGGAAATTAGTGGTAAAAAATTTGAAGATATTAAAGTAGTGGTAAGTGGTGCAGGTGCAGCAGGTATTGCAAGTGCTAGAATGTATAGAAATTTAGGGGTTAAAAATATCGTTTTAGTAGATAGTAAAGGTGTAATTAATACTCAAAGAGATGATTTAAATAAATATAAACTAGAATTTGTAAGCGATACCAAAGATAGCACTTTAAGAGAAGCTTTAAAAGGTGCTGATGTATTTTTGGGTTTGAGTGCACCTAAGATTTTAGATGATGAGATGATTTTAAGTATGGCAAAAGATCCCGTGATTTTTGCATTAGCTAATCCTGTACCTGAAGTAATGCCAGAAGATGTTAAAAGAGTTAGAAACGATGCTATAGTTGGAACAGGTAGAAGTGATTATCCAAATCAAATTAATAATGTTTTAGGTTTTCCTTTTATCTTTAGAGGAGCTTTAGATGTAAAGGCAACTAAAATTACTGAAAATATGAAAATAGCAGCCGCAAAAGCTTTGGCTGATTTAGCTAAGCTTGAAGTAACTGATGAGGTAAAACAAGCTTATGGAGTAGAAGAGCTTAGTTTTGGTAGAGATTATGTGATACCAAAACCATTTGATAGCAGAGTAAAAGCTGTAGTTAGTGCTGCGGTAGCAAAAGCTGCGGTTGAAGATGGAGTAGCTTTGATAAATAATTTTGATTATCAGAGATATTTTGATAGTTTAAAATAATTTTTTATAAATTAAGTTTTATTTAAAATAATTTTTTATTATAAAACTTAATTTTATCTATTTTTTATTGTTTATATGAGTTATAAAAACATATTTTTTAAAAATCATTTAAAAAATATGTTTTAAATGTTACTTTTTTTCTTTTTAAATTATATAAATTTGATATTACTAGTGTTTTTAATAAAATTAATTTATATTTAAGATATTTTTTAATAGGATATTTTTACTTAATCATAGAAAGGTCGAGATGATTTTTGGTAAGATAGATTATCTTAATTTACTCCCTTTACATATCTATCTTAAAAAATCAGCTTTTCCTAGCTATGTTAAGCAAACTACAGAATACAAAAAAGGGGTTCCTAGTAAGCTAAATCGCCATTTGTATTTTAGACGCATTGATGCAGCGATTATCTCAAGTGTTGAAAGTCGTAGAAAAAAATACAAAACCTTAAATGTGGGGATTTGCGCAAGCAAAAAGGTAAAAAGCGTTTTAGTGAAAAAACAATCTGAAAGCAAAGAAGATGCAAGCTCTGCAACTTCTAATGCTCTTGCAAAAGTTTTAAAGCAAAAAGGGGAGGTTATCATCGGTGATAAGGCTTTAAAACTTTATTTGCAAAATCCAAAAGATTATATTGATTTATGCGAATTATGGTATGAAAAGACAAAACTACCTTTTGTTTTTGCTCGATTTTCTTGTATTAAAAATTTTTCTATTTATAAAAAAATGATGAAAAATTTCACAAAAAGTAAAATTTTCATTCCGCAATATATTTTGCTAGATTATTCTAAGTCAAGAAATCTTTCTCAAAAAGAAATTAGTGCATATTTAAAGCTAATTTACTACAAAATAGGAACAAAGGAGCAAAAGGCGCTAAAAAAATTTTTAGCCAATGCAAACAGCAAGATACTATAAAAAGGACAATTTATGAGTATAGCTAAACAATATATCAATGAAACCTTAGAAAAAATTCAAGCAATTTCCCCAAGACAACCTATCTTTTTTCAAGCAACAACTGAGGTGTTAAATTCTTTAGAACCTTTACTTGAATCTAACAAAACTTATCAAGATCATGCTATATTAGAGCGTATTGTTATGCCTGAAAAAACGACTATATTTAGAGTTGTATATATCAATGATGCGGGTAAAGCTCAAACGCATTTTGGTTATAGAGTGCAGTTTAATTCTAGTTTAGGACCTTATAAAGGTGGGATCAGATTTCATCCTAGTGTAGATTTAGATGTTTTGAAATTTTTAGGTTTTGAACAAATTTTCAAAAACTCTCTAACAGGTTTAATGATAGGGGGAGCTAAAGGAGGAGCAAATTTTGACCCTAAAGGTAAAAGCGAAGCAGAAATTATGCGTTTTTGTCAAGCTTTTATGGCCGAGCTTTCAAAAATCATAGGTGCAAGCACTGATGTGCCAGCAGGCGATATAGGGGTTGGTGCTAGAGAAATTGGATATATGTTTGGAGCTTATAAGAAAATTAGCTCTAATTTTGATGGAACTTTAACGGGAAAGAAAATTCCATGGGGTGGAAGTTTAGTAAGAACAGAAGCAACAGGGTATGGCTGTGTGTATTTTACTCAAGAAATGCTAGCAAAATATAACAATGCATTAGAAGGAAAAGAGTGTGCAGTTTCAGGTAGTGGAAATGTGGCAATTTATACCATAGAAAAATTACATCAACTTGGTGCAAAAGCAATCACAATAAGCGATAGCGATGGATTTGTTTATGATAAAGATGGGATAGATTTAGATTTATTAAAAGAAATTAAGGAAGTAAAAAGAGTTAGAGTGAGTGATTATGCAATGCTTAAAAAAGGTGCTATTTTTACTCCAAAAAGTGCGTATAAACAAGGTTGTAATGGAGTATGGAGTATACCTTGTGATATAGCTTTTCCAAGTGCTACGCAAAATGAATTAAATTTAGAAGATATTAAAACCTTATATCACAATGGTTGTCGTATGGTAGCAGAGGGAGCTAATATGCCAAGCACACTTGAAGCGATCGATTTTATGTTAAATCAAAAAGACTTTTTATTTGCGCCAGCTAAGGCTGCTAATGCAGGTGGTGTAGCGACTTCTCAACTTGAAATGCAACAAAATGCAAGTATGTGTCAATGGAGCTTTGAGGAAGTTGATGCAAAATTACATAAGATTATGAAAAATATTTTTGAAAATTCATACGAGTATGCAAAAGCTTATAATCATGAAGGAAATTTAGTAGTAGGCTCAAATATAGCAGGCTTTAAAAAAGTAGCTGATGCGATGATTGATCATGGTTATATTTAAAAAGATGGCTTAAATGCCATCTTTAGTGTATATAAAAAAAGCTTGTTATTTGATTAGCGATTTTTTCTTCTAAAGACTCTTTGGCTCTGTCTATATTGCCAAGATAAGCAGTTCTTGCTAAAAGCGAGGTGCTTTGAGTAGAGTTTTTGGAGCTAATTTGTAAATTAACTTGCAAAAGATAGTAATTTTCTACTTCCATTTCAAAAACATCATCTATTTTATCAAAATCATTATAAAAAAATCTCGCATTAGAAGCGCGTAATCTTTGTGCGTAAGAAAATTTCTTAAAATCTACTATATTGATATAAATTTTATAATCACTCTGAACATTATTTAAAACTAAGCCTAAATTTTGTAATTTTTGAGCGAGCTTGGCTTCTAAATTTGTGTTTAATTTTGAAGGATTATTGATGTGTAAAGAAAAACTTTGATTTTTACTAGCATGCAGGAAAATACCTTCATTATTTGTTTGGATAAAAGTTTGCATAGGGCCTGTGCAAGCACTTAAAAATAGTGCAAACACAAGCAAGAAAAAATTATTTTTGAGCATCGATTATAGTTGGCACAGCACGAAGACCAAGTTTAGAGTATTTTGCGAAAGTTTCTCTTACTGCTTTAACCTCAGCTTCACTAGGTTTTTTATAATCTTTTAAATTTTTATCATAATATTTTTTCATGATAGCGATTTTTTGCGCATCATCTTTAGCATTTTTACTTTCTTTGTAAATTAATGCAGATTTTTCAAAAGCACTAGTATCATGGATAGGGGTTAAGATAAATTTAACCTGATGAGTTTTTAGTGTTTCTTCTATTTTATCTAAATGCATTCTACAATATGGACATTCAGGATCGCTAAAAACATAAAGTAAAGGTTTGTTTTTATCGCCTAAAGAAATAAACATTTTTTCTTTTTTAAGTTCAACTAGAGCTTTTTTTGAAAATTCAGCTTGTTGTTTTTCCATGAGTTTTGCTTGATAAACTTGAGAGTAAAATTCACCTTTTTTTACATCAATTACTTCAGTTGTGATGATATTATCTTGAGTGAAAACGATTTCTTGGAAATTTTTACCACTAATTTCAAAATTAACTATCACAGCTTCAAAGTTAGTATCAGGAATTTTTTCTCTACTAGAAACACTAATGTTTGCATTTGATAAATTTGGATTTTTCTTAAAAAAATTAATAATTTCTTCATTGCTTGCAGCAAATAAAGAGCTAGCAAGAGTTAAAAGAGCTAAAGATTTTTTCATCATTTTCCTTTGTTTTAAAATTTTTGCACATTATAAAATGTAATCTTTAACACTTAGATTTTTAATATTCTTTTTTCCTCTATTTTTTTAACTTGAGGGTAGTTTTTATCAAGATATTCTAAATAAGCTATGGCATATTTTCTCGAAATTTTAAAATGATTTTTAACAAAAGCTACATCTAAATGATGATTTTGCAAAAGTTTTAAAAACTCTTGCATGAGATTTTCAAGAGTATTTTTTTCTATAAAAAGATTATGTGCTAATCTTTTGACTTTGTTTTCTTTGGTGAGTTTTTTTAAGATAAGATCTCCATTTTTTCTATCAAGCTCTAAATATTCATAAAGATTGTAAGGTGCAGTAGGTTTTATACCTTCTTTTTTTAAAATTTCATAAAGCTCACAATGAGCCTTTTCTTGTAATTTTTCAAAATCTTGTCCTTTTAAAAACCATATGCCATCTTTAAAATCTAATTTTTCTTGCATTTGCTTGAGTGTATAAGCGCAAAAGCTCTCACTTGCCCAGCTAAGCCTTAAGGCGATAGAATGAGGCGAGATTAAAGCATAAGGATTTTTAGAGAAAATAAAATCAATAAATTCTTTCAAAGTTTGCATAGCATTTAAATCATATACATTTAAAGCTTGCTCATCGACAAAAACATGATTTAAGCTTTTTGCTAGGTTTAGGGCTTGCTCATGAGTGAGTTTAAAGCGTTGATAGCTTGAAAGTAATCCAAAGCCAAGTTTGTGAGTTTGTTTTAAAAACTCAAATACCTTTTTTAAATCTTTTTGTTCTAAAAGTGCTAAATACTTAGCTTTTATATCTTTTTTTAAAGGCTCACTTACCGCATTAAGAACCACACCACCGCTTTTAATACGCCCATTTTCAAGCAAGATGAATTTATCATCAAAACACAAAGGTAAGCTTTTATCAAATTCTAAGTTAATATAAGTTTTATCTTCAAATTCTTTGATTACACTAATTTTTGTATTAAGCTTTTTTGAGCCACTACAAAATTCTAAAATACTCCCGTGTTTAATCTCTGTATTAAAAACAACCCCATCGATACTTTTAAAGCTTTTAAAAACACCTTTTTTACTTAATATATAGCCTTTTTTTAACTCATGATAATCACAGTTTAAACTCAAAGCAACCCTATTATAAGCTTTTGCTTCTAAAACATTTTCTTCATGAATTTGTATATTTTTTACAATGATATCTTTTTGATTTTCAAGGCAAAATATTTTTTCATTTTTGCTTATTTTTCCTTCATTTAAACTCCCTGTTACTACCGTTCCTATGCCTTTTAGAGAAAAAACCCTATCAATGTAGTATCTAAAAATCAAATTTTCATCATTTTCTTTAGGCTTTAAACTAAGTAGATAGTTTTTTAAATTTAATATACTTTGCTCATCATAAATGCTAGTTGGAAAAACTTTTAAGATATTGATTTTAAAGGCTTTTAATTCTTTTAAAAGCTCTGCTTGCTTTTGTACTAAATCCTTGCATAAATCAACCTTACTCAAAATAAGCACTACATCTTTTACGCCTAAAAATTCCAAAACCCTTAAATGCTCTATACTTTGAGCCTTTAAACCCTCGTTTATATCTATGACAAACATACACACTCTAAAGCCAAAAGCACCACTTATCATAGTTTTAATTAAACTTTCATGCCCAGGCACATCGATAAAAGCAATATTTAAATTTTCACTTTTTAAATTTGAAAAACTAAGATTAATCGTAATGCCTTTTTCTTGCTCTTCTTTTAAATTATCACCTTCAAAACCATTTAAAGCTTTAATAAGCGAAGTTTTACCATGGTCAATATGCCCAGCAGTGCCTATGATGATACTATGCATGAAATACCTCTTTAATAATGCTTATTATTTTGTTTAAATCTTTTTCTAAAATACTTCTAAAATCTAGCACAAAATGCCCATTTTCAACACGGCCGATTACGCCTTTTTTTCTAAATTTTTCTTGTAAAAGCAAAGCTTTCTCATCAAAACTTAACACAAAAGTATCTAAGCTTTTATCAGGCATAGAGCCACCACCTACTAAACTTTTAGAAGCTTTTAACTCGCATTTTATAGGAATTTTTTCTTTGACAAAGAGTGCTTTTTTTTCTATGGTTTTTAAATCATCATTTAAAAGTTTTAGTGTGGGGATTTTTTCATATTCTTTTTCTAAGTAAGCTTTGGCAGTTTCATTTAAAAAAGCTAGAGTGATTTTATCAACCCTTAGCATTCTTAGAAGTTGATTTTTCTTTAATTGTTGAATGTATTTTTTCTTTCCAAGTATAATGCCTGCTTGAGTAGAACCAAAAAGTTTATCACCGCTAAAACTTAAAATATCACAATGTTTTAAAAGCTCTTTCACACTTGGCTCGTTTTTACTAAGTTGTTTATTAATCTTTTCACACCAGCCAGCACCCAAATCATAATAAGATATGAGTTTTTTCTTTTTTGTCAAAGCGTGAATTTCACTTAAGCTTACTTCTTCAAAAAATCCTTTAAAAGCAAAATTAGAACGATGGGTTTTTAAAATCATCTTAGTATTTTCATTGATGGCTTTTTCATAATCATATAAATGAGTTTTATTAGTCGTGCCTATTTCTTTTAGTTTAACTCCAGCTGCTAGCATAACTTCAGGAATTCTAAAATTTCCCCCAATCTCAACTAACTCACTTCTTGAAGTAATAACTTCTTCATTTTTTGCTAAGGTGTTTAAGATCAAAAATACAGCAGAAGCGTTGTTATTAACAACCAAACAATCTTCACAATTAAATAATATTTTTAAATTCGCACTAAGTGCGTCATACCTTGAACCTCTTTTGCCACTTTGCATGTTAAACTCTAAATTAGAATAAGAGCAGATGATTTCTTTAGTTCTTTCAAAAATACTCTCATCAATAATGCTACGACCAAGATTAGTATGTATGATAACTCCACTAGCATTGATCAAACTTTGACTTTGCATGTTTAAAAACTCATCAATACTTTGGGCAATTTTACTTAGCAAATCTTGCAAGCTAAAATTTAAATTTTCATTTTTACTCAGTTCTTTTTTACAATTTGAAACAACTATTTTTGCAAAATGAGATCTTAAATACAAAGGATAATTAGCTAAGTTTTCATCGTTTATAAGTGTGTTTATGGGTGGAAAATTTCTAAATTTGTTCATCTTAAACCTTAAGAATAAATTAGTAAAATTATAACTTTTTTATAATGAAATTTATATAATTAAGATTAAAAAAATTTAAAAGAGAGTGTTATGAAAGATTTTGTATTTTTAGAAAATGAAGATTTAATTCCTTTAAGTGATGATATTAGCATAGTTCAAAAAGCCTGTAATGAAGAAGTTTTTATAGGAAATTCAAAGCTTTTAAATCCTGAAGTTTATGCACCTGAGATTAATTTTTACCTTAAAAACTCACAAGATGATGTGCTTAAAAAAGCCAAAACTATTGAGTCCTTATATAAGATTAGATCTAAAGTTTATGATTTAGGACTTGATTTAGAATACACCAAAGAAGTGGGTAAAAATGTAATTATTGTAAGCAATGAGGATCAAAATGAGCTTATTGAAAGCTTAAAAAAACAAGAATACAAGGTTTTAAAATTAAGTAATGAGCAATGTTTGGGTGTTTTAGGTTGCGTGGGCGAGCTTTGTGTGATAGCTTTAAAAGATAATGAGCAAGTAGAGATTGATTGTGATTTTTTCTTATATGATGTAAAAAAAGAAAGTTTTGATCAACAAAGTGGTTGCTATGATTTAACTACTTTAAGTCAAGAAGAGCTTATAAAACTTTTAAATTCTAATTCTCCAAAATATAAATTTAGAAATTATATTAGTTATGATGATAGCATTTGTCAATACCATGAAAGAAGAAGTATTCATTGTGGAAAATGTGCTGAAATTTGTCCTAGTGTGGCTATTTTAAAAGATGATGAGCAAAGAAAATTAGAATTTTCTCATGTGGATTGTTTAAGCTGTGGTGATTGTGTGGGGATTTGTCCTAGCGGAGCACTTGATTATGCACCTATGCCACGCAATAGCTTTTATGAAATTTTAAAATTTTATGAAGATAAAATCATTTTAATAATCCCTGAGAAAATGTCTATAGAAAATTTAAATATCACTTTAAAAGAAGATGTAATGCCTTTTATGATTAAAGGCGAAAACTATCTTGATCAAGCACATTTTTTAGCTATGCTTCAAACAAGTGGTGCGAGTGTGATTTTTTATAGTGATGGCTTATCGCAAGGTGCTTTAGAAGTGATAGCTTTGATGAATGAAATTTTTCAAAGAAAATTTAAACAAAACGCAATTTTTCTAGCTAAAGATGAAAAAGAACTTTTAGAGGCTATAAATCAAGCTCATTTTATAGAAAATCTTAAATTTATATCTTATAATCCTGCGCTTTTAAAAAGAGAAGATTTTGCTATAAGATTAAGAGAGCTTATAAAGGAAGAAAATTTAGGCAATATCCCAAGCAAAGAATGGATACGCTATGGAAAAATCACCATTAATGCAGACACCTGTACTTTATGTCTTTCTTGTGTGGGAGCTTGTAATGTAGGAGCTTTAGTGGCTGATACTAAGGATAATTCTTTGAAATTTAATGCAAGCTTATGTACTACCTGTGGGTATTGTGAGGCAAGTTGTGCTGAAAAAGATACTTTAATGCTTCAAAGAAGTGGGATAGATTTGGAAAAAGAGTATTTTTCTTTTATGGTTTTAGCTCAAGATGAACTTTTTGCTTGTGTAGAGTGTGGGAAAGAATTTGCTACTAAAAAGGCCATTGAAAAAATTGCTAGCATTATGAAACCAAGATTTATAGGTGATGAAGCTAAGATAAAAACACTATATTGCTGTGCTGAATGTAAAGCAAAAGTAATGATACAAAGTATGAATGTGCTTTAAGCCAAAAGGCTTAAGCACTAAGTTTTAGCTTGTATTAAAAATTTTATATAATTTTTTAATATACAAGTTAATGTAAATTATAGTTTTTATACTTTGCTTAAATTTAGCGCAAAAGCTTTTTGGCTCAAAAGCACTTCATCATTTTCTTTAAAATCTTTAGCTTCTAAAGGGCTTAGCGCTACTTGGCTGATTTGATTACCTATGGCAAGTATGGCTATAAATATGCTATCTTGCTTTTGTAGTTTTAAAATGCGTGCTTTTATAGCAAATTTTTGTGAGCCTTGTGTCTTTAAAAAAACTTCATTAGGCGAGCCTTCTTTAATGATAGCTCCATTTTCTAAAATGATGACTTTATTAGCTAGTTTATAAACTTCACTTACATCATGGCTGATTAAAATAGTAGTGATTTTATAAGTTTTATGTATATTTAAAAGATAATCATGCAAGTGTAGTTTTATCTCATTATCTAAGGCGCTAAATGGCTCATCTAAAAGTAAAAGTTTGGGTTTTTGCATAATGGCTCTTGCTAAAGCTACGCGTTGTTTTTGTCCCCCACTTAGTTCTAAAATATGACTTTTTTTGTGTTTGCTTAAATCTAAAAGTTCTAAAAGTTCATTAGCAAATTTTAGATCTTTTTTGGCAAAAAGTAAGTTTTGCTCTACATTCATATTTTCGAATAAAGCATAATCTTGAAAAACAAAGCCAAGTTTTCTTTTTTGTGGGTTTAGAAAGTTTTTATCATCAAAAAATATCGTATTATTAAAAGTGCAAATTCCTTGTGCTTTTTCAAAACCCGCTAAAATTCTCAAAAGCGTAGTTTTACCACTACCACTTTTTCCAAAAATAGCACAAAATTCTCCTTCTTTAACTTCAAATTTAACCTTAAGTTTAAATTCTTTTTCTTTATTTTTAAAGATTTTTTCAAAGTCAAGTTTTAGCATAAATACTCTTTGATAAATAAAGCACTAGGATGTACATAAGCAAATACAAAATCATTTTTTTGATAATTTTGCTCTAAAAACTCATGGGTACTAATTTGAGCTTCGAAAGTGCAAATTTCATTTTCTAATCTTACGATAGTGATGATTTGTCCTTGGAAAATATCAATGATTTTTGCATAAAAGGTATTTAAAAATGAGTTTTCTAAATTTTTTTTACTAAGCAAGCACTCGCTACTTTTAAAAGCAAGTAAAACTTCTTGATCAATGCTTGCTTTTTCATCAAGTTCTAAAGCAAGCATATATAATTTATGTTTGTTTGTAAGAAATTCTACCCAGTTTATATTTTCATGATTTTTTATAGTATTTATTTTAGCTTTAATCATGGGATATTATAGCCATAAGCTTTGAAAATTTCCTTAGCTTTTTTGCTTAAAATAAAATCATAAAATTTCTTTGCTTTAGCATTATCTTTACCATAAGAAGTGATGATAATGCCTTGATTGATTGGTTCATAAAGCTTTGGATTGATTAAAATATAATTTTTTCCTTCTTGGAGTTTATAAGATTTTAGCGTATCTTCATATAAAGCACTTGCTGCTATAAAACCCACATCGGCTGCTTTTAATGTTTGAGTAAGTGCTTCTCCTATGGATTTTGCCTCGATAATTTTAGTTTTTGTTTGCTCATAAATTTTAGCATTTTGTAAAGTTTCTATACTAGCTTGACCATAGGGAGCAGCTTTGGGATTAGCTATGGTGATGATTTTTACTTTTTCTTCTTTAAGCGTGTCTAATCCTTTGCTTAAATCCATTCTAACACTTAGTAAAGCTAAAGCTCCTTGAGCATAAATAACAGGTTTTGTACTAGCAAAATTATCTTCATACAAACTTTGTGCAAATTTCATATTTGCAGCCATAAATATATCAAATGGCGCTCCATTTTTGATTTGCGAAACTAAATTTCCACTAGCACCTAAGCTTACATTGATACTAATATCAGGGTTTTCTTTTTGAAATTCTTTTTGTAAGGCTTTAAAAGCGTAAGCTACATTTGCAGCTGCAGCGATATTTACATCAGCACTATAGCCAAAAATACACAAAAAAAGTAGGGTAAAAATTTTTTTCATTTTTTATCCTTTTAATAGTAAATTTTAAAAAATTATAGCTTATTTTTAAAAGCAAAAATAAATTTATATTTTTTGCATATTTTCTAAGACTTATTTCATAAGCAAATAAAAATTACTAATTTTTTTTAAAGAATATTTTTAATGTAAAAATTTATTTTAATTTTTGTATAATATAAGATTTCAATTTATGAAATTTTAAAAGGAAAAAGCTTGTTAAAATACATACTAACTTTGTGTTTATTTTTTAACACTTTGATTTTAGCAAATGACTTTGAAGATTTTGAACAAGAATATCAAAAAAAAGAAGTCAAAGATAGCTTTTATACTTACAATAAAGCTATGAGTAAATTTAATTATGATCTTTATACTTATTTTTTAAGACCGGTTGTGTTTTCTTATAAAAGCATTACTCCAAGCTTTATAAGAACAGGTGTAAAAAATGCTTTTGATACTACAAGATCACCTTTTAGATTTATTAATCACCTTTTAAGTTTAGAATTTAGAAAAGCTGGTGAGGAATTTGGAAGATTTTGTGTGAATGTGATTTTTGGATTTGGTTTGTTAGATAGTGCGAGTAAAACTCCTTTAAAAAGTTATGAAGCTGATTTTGGAACGACTTTGGGTAAATGGGGAGTAGGTAGTGGAGCGCATTTAGTGCTTCCGCTTTTAGGTCCTTATAATGTAAGAGATGCTTTAGCTTTGCCTGTAAATTGGTTTATGGTGCCTGAGGGGTATATTGAGAATTTTTGGGTTGGTGTGGGTGTAAATGCTGCATTAAAACTCAATGAATTAAGTTTTGAGTATGAAAAAATAGATGATATTTACCAAAATAGTGTAGATTATTACATTTTTATACGCGATGCGTATGAACAAAGACGCCAAGAACTCATCAAATAAGGAGATAAAATGAAAAAAATCATAGCTTTGTTTTTTAGCGTAGTATTTGCTTTTGCTTTAAATTTGCAAGATATTTCTAAAACCATGCAAGAAAAAATTGATGAGAGCTTAAAAATTCTAGATCAAAATAAAAACGATAAAGCTAAAGCAGCGGAAAAAATCTTTGCTTTATTTGATGGTGTTTTTGATTATGAACTTATGGCTAAGCTTAGTCTTTCTACAAGATATGAAAAATTAAGTGAAAATGAAAAAAATGAATTTAACAAAGCTTTTGAAAAAAACCTTAAAAAAAGTTTCACAGATAAGCTTGCTTTGTATGATTCTCAAAAATTAAAAGTGATTAATTTAGAAGAAAAAAATAAAAGAGCCTTTTTAAAAACTTCTATGATAGTAGATGGTAAAGAAAATTTTGTAATCTTTAAATTTTATGATAAAAATAATGACTGGCAAATTTATGATGTGGATATTTTTGGTATAAGTATTATACAAACTTATCGCTCACAATTTAAAGATGTCTTACAAAATGGTGATTTTAAAACCTTGCTTGAAAAGCTTTCTAGTGTTGATTTTTCTAAATAATGCTAAGTAAAATTTTAAAAATCTTTCTTAATTTCCCAAAGCTAACTTTGGGGATTACTTTAATCTTTTGTATATTTTTTAGTTTTTTTGCTAAAAATTTAAGTGTTGATGCAAGTGCTGAAAGCTTGCTTTTAGAGCATGATGAGGGTTTGAAACTATATAGAGAAGTTTCAGCACGTTATGGCAATGATAATTTTTTAATGCTTGCTTTTGCTCCTAAAAATAAAGATATTTTTGCTAAAGAAAATTTAGAAACTATCAAAAACTTAACCCTTGATTTAGAAAAAATCAATGGTGTGCAAAAGGTACTTTCTATCACTAATGCGCCTTTACTTGCAAGTTCTAAAGGTAAAGAATTAAAAGAGCTTATCCAAAATATACCTAATATTTTTAGTCAAGATGTGGATGTTAATCTAGCTAAAAAAGAAATTTTAAATCAACCCTTTTATAAAAATAATATCATCTCAAAAGATGGAAAAACAACAGGAATTTTGATTTATCTAGCGCCTGATCTTGTTTATAATGACTTGATTAATTCAAGAGATAGTGCAAAAAGTAAAAATGAAAAAGAGCATTTTAGAGCCTTGATTAAAAAGTACCAAGAAAGCTCAAGGGAATTTAGTGCAAAAAGATTAGAAGAAATTACTAAAATAGTATCTAAATATAGTCAAAATGGAGACTTTTTACACCTTGGTGGTGTTGAAATGATCGCTAATGATATGATTAATTATGTAAAAAGTGATTTAAAAATTTATGGACTTAGTTTAATAGGGCTTTTATTTATAGCACTTTGGTGGTTTTTTGGCTCTTTGCGTTTAGTGTTTTTGGCTTTGGGAATTTGTGTGGTTTCGCTTTTTACTTCAAGTGGGATTTTCGCGCTTTTGGGCTTTGATATTACTGTGGTGTCTTCAAACTATGTAGCTTTGGTACTCATTATCACTGTTTCTGTTGTGATACACTTAATCGTGCATTTTATAGAAAATTTACACAAACACCCAAAAACTAGCGTTTATAAGCTTTTACTCTCAACCTTACTTGATAAAGCAAGTCCTAGTTTTTTTGCTATTTTAACCACGGTTGTTGGGTTTTTAAGTTTTGTTTTTTCAGATATTGAGCCTATTATCAAACTCGGTATTATGATGAGCCTTGGCATCAGTGTGAGTTTGATTTTAGCTTATATTTATTTTGCAAGTATTTTAGTATTAATGCCGCGTTTAAATTTTAAAGAGCTTAATCAAAATTCGTTGAAATTTTTAAGTTTTTGTGCAAATGTAAGTTTAAAACATAGAAAATTTATCTATGGTATAAGTTTATTTTGTGTGGCTTTTGCTTTGTATGGAATTTTGCAAATTAAAGTAGAAAATAGTTTTGTGAGTTATTTTAAAGATAGTTCTAGGATTAAACAAGGTTTGTTGATTATAGATAAAGAGCTAGGTGGAACTATGCCTTTAGATGTGATTGTCAAATTTAAGCAAAATCCAAAACAAAATGAAAGCTTAGATGAGTTTGAACAAGAATTTGATGATTTATCCAAAGATGATAGATATTTTTTTAGTAGTGAAAAAACAAGAATAGCTGCTAAGGTTCATGAGTTTTTAAGTAAGCAAAAATATGTAGGTTCTGTGCTTAGCTTGCAAAGTTTGCTAGAGCTTGGAAAAAGCATTAATGATGGTAAGACTTTAGATGATTTTGCTCTAGCGTTTTTGTATGAAAATTTAGATGAGAATTTTAAAAAGCAAGTTTTAACCCCTTTTGTTAGTGTAGAAAATAATGAGTTGCGATTTAGCGTGCGTATGCTAGATAGTGATCCAAATTTAAGACGCGATGCTTTTTTAAAACAGCTTGAAAAAGACTTAAATGAGCTTTTGCAAAATGATAATGTAGAGGTTAAAATCAGTGGTATTATGCCTTTGTATAATAATATGCTTCAAAGTCTTTTTTCATCACAATTTGACACTTTAGCCTTTGTGGTGCTTGTGATTTTTGCTTTGTTTGTGGTGATTTTTAGAAGTTTTGTTTATGCTTTTGTGGCAATTTTGGCCAATCTTATACCTTTAGCTTTAGTGTTTGGCTTAATGGGTGTTTTAAATATACCACTTGATATTATGAGTATTACCATAGCTGCTATTTGTATAGGAATAGGGGTTGATGATATGATTCATTATATTCATCGTTTTAAAGAAGAATTAAAACATAAAAGCTTAGAAGAGGCCATAAAAGCTTCGCATATAGGTATAGGAAGTGCGATTTATTATACTAGTGTTACGATTATTCTAGGTTTTTTAGTAATGATTAGCAGTAATTTTATCCCGACGATTTATTTTGGCTTGCTTACGGTTTTAGCTATGAGTTTGCTTTTGTTTGGTTCGCTTTTTTTATTACCAAGTTTTATTTTAACTTATCATTATTTTAAAACAAAATTAAAATAAAGTAAAATCCAAATCACATAAACACCAAAAGCAATAAGCATATATTTTATAAATTGTTTCATCAATACTCCATTTTTTCTAATACCCTTAAGATATAAGTAGCAAACATTAGCGCTTGTGAGCGGTGTGAAATTTTTAATTTTACTTGCTCATCTAATTCACCTAAGGTTTTATCAAAACCTTTTGGGATAAATAAAGGATCATATCCAAAGCCATTATTACCCCTTGGAGTGTCAATAGCAAGGCCATGCATATACCCATGCGTGCTAAAATGTCCATATTTTGAGCTTATAGCTATGGCTGCAGTGTAAAAAGCTTTGCTTTGATGTAGATTTTTTTCATGTAAAGCTTGGATGAGCTTGTTTCTATTGGCCTCATCAGTGCCTTCTTGAGAGTATCTTGCAGAAAAAATCCCTGGCGCATTGTCTAAAGCCTCTACGCTTATACCACTATCATCGCTTAAGGTGATAAATTCATCTTGTTTTTTTTCTAAAGCATTAAAAATAGCTTTAGATTTTATCAAAGCATTTTCTTTAAAACTTATGCCATCTTCGATGATTTCAAAAGGGGTGATGATTTCATTTAAGACATAAATTTCATAAGTAGTTAAAAATTTTTTGATTTCTTCTACTTTGTGTGCGTTAGAAGTTGCTAGAATGATTTTTAATTTTTTCTTCATAAATTACTCTTTTTGTTTTGACTTTAAAAAAAGTTTATCAAAATCATAGTAAAATTATCCTTTATAAGGAGAAAAGATGTTAAAAACCGTTTTACCTTTGTCTTTTATTGTAGGAACTAGATTTTTCGGATTATTTATAGTTTTGCCGGTTTTAAGTTTATATGCTTTAAATTTAAAAGGAGCCAATGAGTTTTTAGTAGGACTTTTAGTAGGTGTGTATGCTCTAACTCAAATGGCATTGCAAGTTCCTTTTGGAATCATTTCAGATAAAATAGGGCGTAAAAAAACTATGCTAATAGGACTTGTGGTGTTTATCATAGGTTCTTTGGTATGTTCATATGCTGATGATATTTATACGATGATGTTTGGAAGGCTTTTACAAGGAGCAGGAGCCATAGGAGCAGTAGCTACTGCTATGATAAGTGATTTTATCAATGAAGAAAATCGTGGTAAGGCCATGGCTATCATGGGTTCATTTATAGGACTTTCTTTTGCAGCTTCTTTAGTGCTTTCTCCTTTAATGAGTGCTAAATTCGGACTTTCTAGTTTGTTTGATTTAAGTGCCATTTTAAGTCTAATTTGTATCGTGCTTTTATTTAGCGTTGTGCCAAAAGAGCATACAATAGTACATGAAAATACTAAAACCCCATTAAAAAAACTTTTAAAAGAAAAAAACTTAGCTTTGATGAATCTTACTAATTGTATGCAAAAAATGCTTATGAGTATTGCGTTTTTAAGTATTCCTTTGGTTTTAGTACATGAGTTTAATTACCCGAGTGAGAATTTATGGCATGTTTATGTTAGCTCTATGGTGCTTGGGTTTTTAGCTATGGGTTTATCAGGATCTTTGGGAGAAAAAAGAGGCTTAAGTAAAGAGATATTGCTTTTAGGTGTGGCGTTTTTTATCATTGCTTATATTATATTTGCTTTTTCGCATAATGCTTTAGTGTTTATGGTGGGTGTTGTAGTGTTTTTTATAGGATTTAATTTACATGAGCCTATTATGCAAAGCTGTGCGAGTAAATTTGCTAAGGTAAATGAAAAAGGCGCAGCTTTGGGTGTGTTTAATGCTTTTGGCTATTTTGGAAGCTTTTTAGGTGGTGTCGTTGGAGGGTATTTTTTACACCATTTTAGTTTAGTTGCTCTTGCTTTTATTTTGATAGCTTTGTCTGTAATTTGGTTTGTGTTGCTTTTGTTTTTACAAAGTCCAGCAGATTTTAAAAATGTCTATTTATCTTTAGAAACAAAACATGATTTAAATATGATTAAAGGCATAAATGGAGTTTTAGATGTGTATAAAAACTCTAAATTTTTAGTGATTAAATACAATAAAAAACTTACAAGCGAAGAAGAAATTTTAGCAATTATTGAAAAATAATCGCTTTTATACAAAATGCTTTTCTTTTAAAATCACATATAATTTTAAAGTAGAAATAAAGAAAGTTAAAATAGCAGGTCCAAGGATAATACCCCAAAAGCCAAAACTTGAAATTCCTGCTATCATTGCAAAGAAAATTAAAAGTTCGTTAATTTGTGTTGGAATTTGAACAAGTTTTTCATTGATCCATTTAATGATATAGGGTTTTACTAAAGTATCTGCGATAAAAGATATCATTACCACGCTATAAATGAAAATCACTAAAGCACCGCTTAGATTGTTATTTGCAAATTCATATAAAGAGACAGGCACATAAACTAAGGCCCCACCTACCACAGGGATTAAAGAGCTAAAACAAAATAATATTCCCATTAAAATCGCATCATAACCATAAAATTTAGTAATGATAGCAAAAAGCACCCCTTGTAAAATGGCATTTAGCACCATAGAATAAAACACCACAGACATTACATTACTCACTTCACTTAAAATGCCTTGAGTTTCTTCTTTTTTCATAGGCACTATGCTTTTTATATAGCCAATGAGTTGGGCTCCATAAAGATTAGCAAAGAAATAAAATACGCAAATTAATACCATGTCAGTTAGAAATTTAGTGCCAAATTTAGTTGCGCTTGAAAGATAGGTTAAAACATTTTTAGAGATAGAATTTAAGTCAATACTTGCTAATGCTTCTTTGATTTTGGGTTCTATAAAGCTTAAAGATTCGGGTAGGTGTAGGGAATAATTTTTAAAATATTCTATGGTATTGTGAAAATAGCTTATATCAAAACCTTTTGCAGCCTTTGCTAGCTCTATAATAGCATATACAAAAGGGATAAAAAATAAAGCTAGCATAAAAGCAGTAGTAGCTGCTGCAGCAACGACTTTTTTACCTTTGAAAATACTTAAAAATTTAACATTAACATTAGAAGTAGAAACAGCCATTAAACTTGCTATGGCTATATTCATCAAAAAAGGTTTAAACAAAAAAAGTACCCAAAATAAAATGATCAAAATAAAACTAATCAAGAAAAAATTACTACTTTTCATCAAATAAACCTTTGTTATATTTTAATTTTAAAACATCAAAGCTTTTTAAGCTTGCAATGCGACCTTTGGCTGTTCTTTCTATATAACCATTTGCTAGTAAATATGGCTCTATCACATCTTCTATGGTATTTTCATCCTCACTTAATGCTGCAGCTATACTAGAAAGTCCTATAGGTTTTCTTTTAGCCTCAGTTAAAAGCTCTAAATACCGCAAATCCATCGCGTCAAAACCAAGCTCATTTACCCCTAAAGAATCAAGCGCTTCTTTAGCTCTTTTTTCGCTAATGATTTCCTCATCATTTACATCAGCAAAGTCTCTTACACGCTTAAGCAATCTTAAAGCAATCCTTGGGGTTGAGCGACTGCGTTTGGCTATTTCTAAAGAAGCTTTTTTTTCACAAGTTTTATTAAGCTTTAGAGCTGCTTTTTCTAAAATGATAGCAAGTTCTTCATTTTTATAAAATTCCAAGCGAAATTGCATGCCAAAGCGATCGCGCAAAGGATTGCTTAGCATACCTGCTCTTGTAGTAGCACCTATTAAAGTAAATTTAGGTAAATCGATTTTTATCGTTTGTGCAGCAGGGCCACTACCGATGATAATATCAAGACGAAAATCCTCCATAGCAGGGTAAAGTACTTCTTCTATGGCGGGACTTAAGCGATGAATTTCATCGATAAATAAAATATCTCCCTCGCTAAGATTAGTTAAAATCGCAGCTAAATCCCCGCTTTTTTCTATCATGGGTGCAGCGGTAGTTTTGATATTTGCATTCATTTCATATGAGATAATGTTTGCTAAAGTTGTCTTACCAAGTCCTGCAGGCCCACTAAAAAGGATATGATCTAGACATTCATTTCTTTTTTTAGCAGCTTTAATAAAAATTTCTAAATTTTTTTTAATGTTTTCTTGTCCTATGTAGCCATCAAAATTTGAAGGTCTAAGGCTTGTTTCATAAGTTTCATCAGGGGAGAATTTTTCAATCTCTACGATTCTATCCATATTTTTTCCATTTTATTTTGTAAGAAATTTTAATTTTATCTAAAATTTGCTAAAATAAACATTTAAACTTACATTATAGAAGTTTTTATGGGAATTTTAGAGCAATTAGAGTTAGATTACGAGCTTGAAGAAATCGAGCGTTTTTTGTATTTTTTTAGAAGTCTTTGTGATGTTTTAGAGCCTTTGATAGTAAAGCTAAGCAGCGATAGCTCAAAATACAAAGAAGCTTTAAAAGACTTAGAGCAAAATATCCACAATGTAGTTTGGGCTGCTAAAAGATTAAATTTAGATGAGATTGCAAATTTTTGCACATTTTGTGAGGAAATTATGCAAGAAGCAGCTAAATTTGATGGGCCTGCTAGCGATGAATTTGTGGATTGGATGTTTTTAGTGGGTGAGCAGCTTGATAGATATTGCAGTGATTATGAAAAAAATGCTTCTTTTTTAAGCGTATTTAACCCTCAAATTGCAAATGTTCCTGATAAAATTTCTAAATAACGGGGACGACTTGGCTTCGACAGGAGTAGAGTGGCCTTGGTGGCATGTCGCTTTGAGCAAAGCGTATAAAGCTCAAATTAAAATTAAACGCAAACAACGTTAAATTTGCTCCTGCTTACGCTAAAGCTGCGTAAGTTCAGTTGAGCCTGAATTTTAAGCGATACTATCTAGCTTAGGATTTGGTCATTTTCGATAGTGTAGATTGAAATTTGACAAGTTTTGATTGAAGTTAAAGTCTTAGTCTAGCTTGAAATTTTGGAAGGTGAGTTTGGCTAGATGAAATTTTCACCTTTGCTAAGCATGTAGATGCCGTGGTTGTTTTATTTTTGGACAGGGGTTCAATTCCCCTCGTCTCCACCAAATTTAATCTTTCATATATCAATTTATTAGAATTTAGTATTTTAATAATTTAATTTCATCAAAGGTTTCTTATTATTGATAGGACTTCAAGGAAGGCTTCTTTTAAGATAGATGGTAAGGTTTTTATTAATTCTAAATTTAAATTCATTATAAAGCTTGATAGTATTTCTTAGCATTTTAAAAAGTTCTTTTTGTTATCATTTTAAAAAATACTAAGGTTGTTCTATGAATTTTTATGAAGAAATTAAAAAATATCTTGATAATAATCTTTTTACCAACTATGCTCTAGAGGTGGATTTTCCAAATATTTATAATTTTACTAAAAATGAAAACATATATAAAACAACCTTAGATAATATAATCTGTCTATACAACGCCACTCAAAGAAATTTTCAAAATTATAATGAACATCAATTTGAAGATGAATTTATATCAAAAGTGTTAGACATTTTAGGGTGGAAATTTATAAGACAAGATGAAAAGATCATACAGGGTAAATTAGAAAAGCCCGATTTTTTGCTTTTTAGTGATGAAAATATAAAAGTAAATTATGAAAATTTAGACAAAGAAACAAAAAAATCAAGTAATGAATTTACTATCATCATGGAATCAAAAGCCTATAATGTGCAAATAGATAATAAAAAAGTAAAAGAAAATCCCCATTTTCAAATTTTAAGATATCTTAGTAATCTTAAGAAAAATTATGGCTTTTTAACTAATGGTAGATTTTGGCGTTTTTATGATAACTCTACACTTAGTGCAAACAAGGTATTTTATGAGATAAATTTAGAACAAATCATAAAAGATAAAAACTATCAAGCTTTTGCGTATTTTTATAGTATTTTTGCTTCAGCAAGTTATACAGAAGAAAAACACATAGAAAAATCTTTACAAGTTAATAAAGAATCAAAAATAAAAATAGAAGATGATTTAAAATCTATCATCTATGGAACTAATGGCAATGAATCTTTATTTGAATTTATAGGTTCTAAGATTTATAACAAAACTAAAGCTGATTTAAAGCTAATCTATGAAAATTCTTTATATTTTGTGTTTAGGCTTTTATTTATTGCTTATTTTGAAGATAAATTTGAAAATATCTTAGAAAAGCATAAATACTTCAAAAGCAAAATTAGCATAAAAACTTTATTGCAAAATTTAAGCGATGATGAAAGCTCAAGTGCTGGCTTTGGTGATTTAGAAATGATATTTCAAATTTATAATAAAGGCAAAGGCAATTTTGACATGCCTGTTTTCAATGGTGGGTTGTTTGATGAGAGCAAAACCACTCTTTTAAACACACCAAAGATTTTCAGCGATAAAGACTTGAAGAAAATTTTAGAACAATTATTATACTACAAAGATAAAAATTTAACTTTTAAAAGAGATTATAAAACCTTAAGCATAGAGCATTTAGGCACGATTTATGAAGGCTTGCTTTCTTACTTTTTTGAAGTAGCAAATGAAGATATTTACTATGTAAGCTATAAAGAAAAATCAAAAGAAATAGAGTGTTATTTTGATAATTATGATTTTAAAATTTTAGAAAAATCAAAAAAATTAGAAAAATACACCTTTTATGAAAAAGGACAAATTTATCTAAAAAATACTAGCAACTCAAGAAAAGCAAGTGCAAGCTTTTATACACCTCAATCTATTGCTAATTTTTTAATCCAAAGTGCTTTAAAAGACAAACTAAACAATGAAAACATTTTGAAATTTAAAATTCTAGACAATGCTTGCGGTAGTGGGCATTTTTTAGTTGGAGTTTTAAATGCTATCACGCATATTGTTTTATCAGATTTTGAACATTTTACAAATTTAAAGCAACTCCACGAACAAGAAAAAGAAAATATCGCAAATCATATAAAAGATTTCACGCAAGATTATGAGTTAGATGAAAGTGATGTTTTAAAACGACTTTTGCTAAAACGCATTATTTATGGAGTGGATTTAAATCCATTTAGTATAGAGCTTACTAAGCTTAGTCTTTGGATAGATAGTTTTATCTTTGGAACCCCACTTTCTTTTATAGAACATCACATAAAATGTGGCAATGCTTTGCTAGGCTCAAGTATAAGTGATTTTGAAAATTTAATAAAGCAAAATAAAGAAAATATTTTCACAAATTCCATTACTCAAGAATTTGAAATTTTGCAAGAAGTATTTGAAAAGCTTGATAATCTACAAGATACCAACGAAGAACAAATCAAACAATCCAAACAAATCTATCAAAATGAAATCACACCAAAACTTGATAAGCTAAATTTATATCTAAACTATATCAACTCACTTCATTTTGCTAACAAAGAAGAATTACAAATTCTAAAAGCCCTAAGTCAAGATGATATACAAAATTTAAGCCAAAATGAACAAGCAAAAGCTATCATTAGCAAATATCAAAAAGAATTTAACTTCTTTAACTATGAGTTGGAATTTCCTGAAATCATAGAAAATCAAGTCTTTAAAGGCTTTGATATCATCATAGGTAATCCACCTTGGGATAAAACTAAATTCAGCGATGATGATTTCTTTCCACAATATAAAAGCGATTATAGAAGCTTAATTGCTAGCAAGAAAAAAGAAATTCAAGACAATTTACTAGCGAAAGATTATATAAAGCAAAATTATGAAAAACAAAAAGCATATATAAATGATTTAAGCGAGTATTATAAAAAAGCTTATCCGCTAAATAAAGGCAGTGGAGATGGAAATTTATTTCGTCTTTTTGTAGAAAAAAATCTTTTTCTTTTAAAACAAGATGGAAATTTAGCTTATGTGCTTCCTAGTGCTTTGATGTTTGAAGATGGAAGCTTGACTTTAAGAAAAGAAATTTTAGAAAATAAAACTTTAGAGTATTTTTATAGTTTTGAAAATAGACAAGCTATATTTTCTGATGTGGATTCAAGGTATAAATTTGCTCTTATGCTTATAAAAAACACGCAAGTAAATCACACTCATAAAATCAAAACGATGTTTTATAAAACAGATATAAACTCACTAAAAAACAAAGATGAAATTTTAACTCTAAGCTTAGAAGATATCAAAAAGCTAAGTCCAACTCACCTAGCCTTAATGGAACTAAAAGACAAACAAGCCTTAGAAATTCTAAGAAAATCTTATAAAGCTTTTCAAACCTTGTCTTTTGATTATATAGATTTTAGAAATGAACTTCATATGACAAATGATAAAGATTTGTTTATAGAAGAGTTTGAGGAAGGGCTTTTACCTTTATATGAAGGTAAAATGATACATCAATTTAATGCCGAATTTAGCCAAGCTACTTATTTTTTAGAAAAGGCTAAATTTGATGAGCGTTTAAAAAGCAAAGAACTTTCAAGAGCTAAAAAGGCCACCGGTAAAGAACTAAAGCCTGAATTGATAAAATATGATAGAGAATTTTTTAGACTTGCTTATAGAGCTGTTGCAAGTGATACTAATGAAAGAACCTTGATAGCTTCTTTATTACCAAAAAATTGTGGATGTGGAAATAGTATTTATTTTAATATTCCAAAACAATATATTTTAAAAGATGATAAAATTTGTATAGATATAATGCCTTATGAAAGAATTTTGCTTGTTTTGGCTTTGTTAAATTCTTTAGTGGTTGATTTTATCATAAGAAATATGGTGCAAATCAATGTAAGCAAAACCTACTTAGAAAGAATTCCTCTGCCTCAACCAAGTGATAAAGAAATTCAAAACAATGAAATCTATAAAACCCTAGCTAAAAATGCCTTGCTTTTACAGCTTTATAATGATAAAAATCATCATTTTGATGAGCTAAAACAAGAATTTAACATAAAAGATGATGAAATTCCAAAAACTAAAAAAGCTTATGATGTCTTAAGAGCAAAAAATGATTTATTAGTTAAAGAACTTTATAGTTTAAGTGATGATGAATTTTCTTACATGATAAGCACTTTTAAAGTCTTAAACGAAAAACAAAGCGAATATATAGCATTGTTAAGGAATTAAAATGGGAGAATATATTTATTATTTGCCTGATGAAAATGGAGATAAAAAAGAATTTAAAACAAATGCAAATTCTATTATAGTAGTAGGTGCCAACGGCTCAGGTAAAAGTAGGCTTGGAGCTTGGATGGAAAAAGAATGCGGAAATTTATATAGAATTCCAGCTCAAAGAGACATAACTATATCAGAGTATACAACAAGATATAATTACGAATTAGCTAAAAACGATTTGTTTTATGGAACTGCCAATCCTAGTCTATATACCAATGTTTTCAGTTATAAATATGATGGATTTAAAAATGCAACAATAAAGCTTCGCAGTGATTATAATAAACTTTTAAGTTATGTTTTATCTTATGAACAAGAACAACTAAGACAAGAGCATAATAATGGTATAAAAATTCAAAATATTATAGATAAAACTAAAAATATTTGGAAAGAAATTTTTCCTCATAGAAAAATAGATCTTATAAAAGATGAATTTTTATGCATTATGGATAAGCAAAATATATATGAAGCAAGAATGATGAGTGATGGAGAAAGAGCTGTATTATACTTGATAATGTATGTTTTGTGTATTGAGAAAAAAATTATCTTAATCGATGAGCCAGAATTACACTTACATCCATCTTTAACTAACAGGCTTTGGAGTGTTTTAGAAAAGCATAGGCAAGATTGTTTATTTATATACATAACGCATGATTTAAATTTTGCTGCAAATCATATAGAAGCGGATAAATTTTGGATTAAATCTTACAATGGGCAAAAATGGGAAATAGAAAAAATAGAAAAAAATGATATGTCGCAAGAATTATTTTTAAAACTTTTAGGTGCTAGAAGAGATATTTTATTTGTAGAGGGAAAAAGTGAAAGTTTAGACACTAAAATTTATAGCATATTATATCCACAATATCAAATCATTCCATGCAGTAGTTGCGAAAATGTTTTAAACTATACAAAAACTTTCAACGAACAAAATGCCTTGCATGGTTTCAATGCTTATGGGATTATAGATAGAGATTTTAGAACACAAGAGGAAATAGATAGTGCAAATAAAAATAAAGTGAAAGTTTTAGAAGTGGCTGAAGTTGAAAACTTATTTTTATTAGAATGCATTATTTTAGCTATTTTAGAACAATCAGACGCAAGAGAAAAATTTGAAGAAGTAAAAGATTATATCTTTGAAATAAAATATAAAAATGTTCTACAAAGTCAAATTTCAGAAAAATTAGAAAAAGAAGTAAAACATAAATTAAAATCTATATTTAAAGAATCAAAAACACCCAAACAAATACAAGAAAAGATTAGTTCTTTGGAGCAACTAATAGGTTTTGAAAACTTACATAAAGATATTGAAAATAAATTTAATTCTGTATATGAAAGTAAAGACTATGATGAATTATTAAAAATATTTAATCAAAAAGGAATTCTTGAAAATGGTGTATTTTTAAGCAAAGTAGGCAAAACAAAAGATACTTATGCAAAATCGGTTTTAAAATTATTAAGAGAAAATGAAGAGCTTAGAAAAGAAGTCTTAAAATATATTCCAAGCTTTACAGAATAATTCTTTGCAAGGATAGCCTTGCAAAGAATTTATACAAATAAAGAATTCACACTTTCATTATGATAAACTCTGCGTATTACCTCACCAAAAATAGGTGCTACGCTTAGGACTTTGATTTTATCCATTTGTTGTTTTAAAGGTATAGTGTCAGTTACTACTAGTTCATCAAGCGCATCTTTGGCTATTCTTTCATAAGCTACGCCACTAAGCACAGGGTGGGTACAGCAAGCTATAACTGACTTTGCACCTTTGCTTTTAAATACTTCAGCAGCTTTTACTATGGTTCCTGCTGTATCAATGATATCATCTACTAAAATCACTTCTTTATCTTTTACATCACCGATGACATTCATCACCTCACTTTCATTAGCCTTTTCGCGTCTTTTATCTACTATAACTATATCAAGTCCTAAAGCTTTTGCTACGCTCCTAGCTCTTGCTATACCGCCTATATCAGGACTTGCAATGATAGGATTTTTATAGTTTTTATTTTTAATATAATCATTAAAAATAATACTTCCATAAAGATTATCCACGGGTATATCAAAAAAGCCTTGAATTTGTCCAGCATGTAAGTCTATGGTAGCTACTCTATCTACCCCTGCTGATTCTATAAGATTTGCTACTAATTTTGCAGTAATAGGCACCCTAGGACTTGCTTTTCTATCTTGTCTAGCATAGCCAAAATAAGGGATGATAGCTGTGATAGAGCTTGCACTTGAGCGACGCAGAGCATCTGTCATGATTAAAAGCTCCATTAGATTATCATTTGTTGGAGCGCAAGTACTTTGAATGATAAATACATCTTTACCACGCACGCTTTCATCTATTTGAATGCTAATTTCACCATCACTAAAACGCTTCACACCCGCATTGCTTAGAGGTAGTGAAAGGTATTTTGAGATTTTTTTAGCAAATTCCTCATTTGCTGAACCAGAAAATATTTTATATCCGCGCATATATAAGCCTTAGAAAGTTTTCTGTGATGATATAAAATTTTTTTTGAAAATACAATAAAACATATCAAAAGCCGTGCAATCTTTTTAAATCCGCATCAATAGGAAGTTTATTTCCGTCTTTATCTACACTTACATAAGTTACCACAGCTGAAGTTACATGCATGCAATATACACGGCCATAATCATTGGCTCTTTGGGTAACTACTTCTACTTCTACGGTGATAGAAGTATTACCTGCTTTGATGATTTTTGCATAGCAAGATACCAAATCACCTACGAAAATTGGTTCTTTAAAAATGATTTTATCCACTGCTACAGTTACTACTCTTTGCGGAGAAAGCTCCCTTGCTGCAATGGCTCCAGCTAGATCAATTTGTGACATGATCCAACCACCAAAGATATTACCAGCAGGGTTTGTATTGCTTGGCATAGCTATAACTCTTAGTTTAGGTTCTCCCATATCTTTCATACATTCTCCTTGTGTTTTAAAAAAAACATTATAATTAAGTTTTAAAAATAAAGAAAGGTAAAAAATGAATGATTTTAAGCAAATAGCAAAAATTGTGAAAAATAGGAAACAAAATATCAATAGTCTTTATAATATACTTCAAACTAATCAAAGTCATCCTTTGATAGATAGAGCTTTAGAACTAGCTAATCTTGAAAATGAAAAAAGCAATATTTTGGCAATGTTGCGTCGTTTGGTGGATTTAAAAGAGGAAAATTTAGTCCAAGAACTTGAGAAAAAAGGTTTAAATGAAGAAGAAATTTCTCAAATAAAATATAAAGTTTTTTCTTTAGTAAGAGCCTTTTATGAAGTAGAACATCAAGATTTAATCGATGAGATTAAGAGTAAAAATTTACTTGATGAGTTTTATTTGGCTTTAGTTCAAGGTGTGCATAATATAGGCGTAGTTATGAATTCTTTTGAGCTTGTTTGGAGCAAGCAAATTTTAGATACAAATAATAAAATCTTAAAAGAACAATTTCCAAATTTAAGCGATGCTTTGGAGTTTTTAAAACAAAATGAGCTTTATCAGCTTAATCAAGATGGTGAAATTTGTGAAAGAAGCTATGGAGCTTTAGTTAAAATAGGAACACTTTGGAGATTTTTACCTTATGCAAAAGCTTTTGAAAATGAAGTTTTAAAGCTTGAATATGAGTTTGATAAACTTTTAGAAAAACTAAGAAATTGCACGTTAGATGATGAAAAAAATGCTTATATTGATTATATAGAAAAATTAAAATTTGCTTTTTGTGAAAAAGATAATAATGAAGTGGTTAAAAAATGGCAAGAAGCAGAGCTTGCGTGGATGGAAGTAAAATGTCCATTACAAATTGGCCATCCTTTAGAATACTATGAAGATTCTTATACACATGCAGTAGCACTTGAGTGGGATATACGCTTAGAAGATGTGAGTGATTTTAATGGGAGTGAGTTTAAAGATAAAATCAAAGAAAGCTTTGCGATGGTGTATGCAAATTTAGATGAAGAAGATGAAGCTTTGTTTGATGAAGTGAATTTTAATCTTGAAAAAACTCAGCTTTATATTTGTATGCCTATGATTTTTTATGGAGCAGAGCTTAAGGGACTTTTTTCTGCTCAAGTAGTGCCAAATGATGAGTATGTAAGCAATATAGCAGGTAAAAAGATCTTTGCTTTTTTAAATTATGTTTATGAAAATGCTAAAACTAAGCCCTTTATGAAGCTTTCTTCTATGGTATTTGAAAAAGAATTTTTAGATTATGGTAGAGAAATTTTATTTTACAATGAAAAATTATGGAAAAGAATTTATGAAGTTTCTACCATAGGTCATGAGTTTGGGCATATTTTCTTTGTGGCAAATGATAGCGAAAAGAAAATGAATGAAAGTGGCGTGTTTAAAAATATAGAAGAGTTTAAAGCTACTGCGGGCGGGCTTGTAAATTTCTTTTTACATGAAGAAGATGATTTAAAGCTTCCTGTATTTTATGAGCTTATTAAAAGGGCCATAGGATTGATTGCTTGGCAAAGAGTAGAGGAGGTTAAGCCTTATTATACAGAAGGTTTGATTCATTTGTCATTGTTGTTTAAATCAGGGGTGTTATCTTTTGCAAATGAGAAATTAAACATTAAATTTGATGAGGAAGCTTACGAGAGTTTTAAGGCTGTGTTTATGCAAAATTATTATAAGCTAGCAAGACATTATATGTTAAAAGAAGATGCTAAAAATTATTTAGACGAATTTTGTGTTTTAGAAGATGAGGTGTTTTTACCGCTTGATGAAGAGTGTAAGGAATTTGTAAAATACTACTATGAATTACACAAACTTTATGGCAATGAAATCGATGAAAGTGGAGAGTTTGAAAAATATTCTAATGCAAAATAAAATTTTATCAAGAAGAACTTAGCTTTCTTCTTGATATTTACTATTTTCTAATACTTTTTCCATATCTTTTTGCGTTTTTAAAATAGCTTTACTAAAGCCATTTAGTACTGAAAATGGAGCAAATTGTGCCGCTCTTTTTTCTCTTGACATTGGTGGAAATTGTTTTGATTTTTGATATTTTATATCTATTATATCTTTATATTCATCATGCATTATGACCTCCTATTAAAGAAGTAATTTCTTTAGTCTCATCATCCAAGCTTGAAGCTTTTAAAATAGCTTTTTTACCAAATTTTTGTATGATTTGAAGTCTTGCTTTTTGGAGCTTTTCTTCTTTTTCAAGTTGATTTTTCTCTTGTGAAATTGCATTAAAATCACTAAATAAATTTAATTCTTGGTAATTTTCTTGAGCTTTATCTGTGATATTATTTAAACTTAGGCTGATTTTTCTAATACTTAAGTTTTTATCACTGATTTTATAAAAAAGTTCTAAGGTTTTTTTGTTGATGATTTTTAAAGAATGGGTAAAATTTTCTAAATTCATACTTCCGTGAGCATTTTTAGGTATAGCTCTTCCGTAATTATCTTTAGTGATAGCTCCTTTATAAGAACCTAAAAAACTTGAATTTTCTAAATTGCTTTTATCATATTGTATATCTAGTGTGATATGGTTTGTTTTAAGGTTATTTTGTATAAGTTCAAGTACTAAATGATCTACAAGTTCTTTTAAAACTTTTATT
This sequence comes from Campylobacter sp. IFREMER_LSEM_CL908, assembly GCF_025771545.1. Taxonomy (NCBI): domain Bacteria; kingdom Pseudomonadati; phylum Campylobacterota; class Epsilonproteobacteria; order Campylobacterales; family Campylobacteraceae; genus Campylobacter; species Campylobacter sp. IFREMER_LSEM_CL908. The sequence goes on along the minus strand of NZ_JAKMQK010000015.1, from coordinate 6,966 downwards.
GTTTGATTATTATCATATGCAAAAGGCAAAACCTTAGCCATGATTTTAGAGTGATTTTGTGATTTGTAATTTTTAATATCTTTCATTGTGCAAGTTTCAACGCCCCATGCATGATCGATCAAAAGTTCAGCATTAACACCAAAGTGTTTATAAAGCAAGTCTTCATGTTTTAAAGAAAATCTTGCAAGATCTCCCATAGTATAAATGTTTAAATCTGCAAGTTTTAAGGCAATACCTTTACCTATACGCCAAAAATCTTTTAAAGGTTTATGCTGCCACAATTTATATCTATATAATTTTTCATCTAAAAAGGCTATAAGCAAGCCATTTTCATCTACTTTTTGTCTTTTAGCAAGTATATCCATAGCAATTTTAGCTAAGTATAAATTTGTGCCTATGCCTGCTGTTGCGGTGATTTTACTTGTGTGTGAAATATCAAGTAAAACCTTAGTAAGTAGCTCATAAGCTGATAGTTTGTATTTTTCAAGATAAGAACTAAGATCGATAAAAACTTCATCAATAGAGTATATATGAATATCTTTAGCATCAAAATACTTCAAATAAATGCTGTATATTTTTGTGCTAAATTCTATATAAGTAGCCATTCTGGGCTTAGCAATAATGTAGTCTAATTCTAAATTTAAATCATTTTCAAGTTCCAATATATTAAAACTTTTAGCTTTAAAGTGGTGTTTTTGAGCTTGTTTTAGTCTTTCTTGGTTGATTAAATGGATTTTTTGTTTAAACTCAAAAAGTCTTAATCTACCAGGTATATTGTAAGTTTTTAATGCAGGTGAAACTGCTAGTATGATGGTTTTGTCCGTTCTTGTTTTATCTGCTACAATAAGATTAGTTGTTAAAGGATCTAAATTTCTTAAAACACATTCAGCTGAAGCGTAAAAAGATTTCAAGTCAATAGAAGCGTAAATTTGCATAGTATGTGAAGCTTGCCTTTAGATTTATTAAGTTTTGATGATATTAATTATAACAATAAAAATTACTAAAATAGATGAAATAAAATGAAATTTATAAGGTGGCGGACAGAGAGGGATTTGAACCCTAATAAATATTGATTTTTTCATAAAAATATTTTATTATGTTTTTTTGTTATAATTTTCAAAAAAAGAAAGGATTGTTATATGTATTTAGAGCTTTCAAGAGAATCAGAACATTTTTTAACTAATTATTGTAAAGATAACAATTTAAGTCAAAAAGAAGTTTTAGAACTCGCTTTAACCTATTTAGAGCATAAGATAAGAATAGAAGATTATAAAAAAGATATAGAACTTTATAAACAAGGAAAATTAAAAACATATACTTCTGATGAAGTTTTTTCAAAAGTTAGGTCTAAAATAAATGCAGATCATACAAACTGATCGTTTTTTAAATGAATTAGGGGTAATATCTGATTTTATTTCATTGGATAGTGTAAAACAAGCTAATTTATTTTTAGATAAATTAGAACAAAGTATTCATAATCTTTCTTTTATGCCTTATAAAAATAGAAAATCTTTATCTTTTGATGATGAAAATATAAGAGATTTAATTTTTAAAGGTTATGTTATCCCTTATTTAATTGATACAAACAAAGATCAAATTATAATACTTGGTATTTATAAAAGTAACATTTTCTTTTAAATTTTTATTTTTTATTTTATTTTTTATTTTATTTTTTATAAAAATAATAAATAAATATACTATAATTTATAATCGTAATTAATTACAAAAGCTATTTTTTAGAATCTTGATTGCTTTCTTTTATTTCTTTTTTAAATCAAGATTCTTTTACTCATTCTATTTCTTTTTTTAATATTCTAGCTTCTATATCAGCAATATAGAATTTTTTTCCTTTTCGTTTAATTTCTCAAAAAGTTCTAATAACTTGCTTTCCATTGGATTATTTTCTTTTTTGGAATAATAACTAATTACTGCTTTGTATAATTCTGGGTTGTTTTTTCCCAATTATAAAGTGTTTTAATATCTTTTTTTATTCATTTTCTTTTAATTTTCTTTTTAATATTTTTGTTTTCATTTCTGATAGATAATATTCTTTTTCTAAATCTGTAAGATTTTCATATAATTTTTGTAATTCTTCTAATTTTGAATTTCTTTCATTTTCTTTATTTATTGAATTAACTATGAAATTATACAACTTTGGTCTTGTTTTTTCCCAATTATAGAGTGTTCTTATTTCTATGTCTAGTTTTTCTGATATTTCTTTTTTATTGATTTTATTTTGAATTTCTTTCATTTTTAAGCTACTTTTTATTTTTTATATGAAATAATTTCTAAAATATATTTGAAATAATTTCATATTTAATTATTTTTAATTTTACTAAATTTTTTTAAATTTTTCAAAAGCTGAAAAGTCAAATTATTAGAATTTAATTTTTGAGCTTTTGCTCTGCTCCCTTTTTTCTTAACACCTTGAAAGGGAGTTTTTTTAAAGGTGTTAATTTTTTTTGAAAGGTGTAAAAATGGAAATTGTAAGTCAAGATTATTTAATTAATTATAGTCTTTCAAATGGTCTTGTTAGATCTGTTGCTGAAGGTTCTTTTGATGGTAGGACTTATTCTGCTAGTGTTAGAATAGAATCATCTAATGTTTATGATGTTTTAAATGAAAAAACCGGCGTTTTGGATACTATTAAAAAAGAACTTATCTTTCGTATTATTTGCCCTGATAATTTAACCGCTGGTCAAGTTCTCTCATTTATCCGCAATAAGTTTAAAAATAAAGAAACTATTGTTATTGACGGTGGTATTCCTGATAATAATGGAGTTGTTAGAGTGAATAATCCAATAGAACATTTTTTAGGTGTCGAGTTTAAAAAATCCGATAAAAAATAATTTTTTTTGAAGTATTTAAAATATTTTAAATACTTCTTTTTGAATTTTCTTATATTTTTTGGTGTTGAAAATATAAGAGAATTTAAATTCTCTAATAAAAATATAAGGAATTGTTATGTTAAAGAAAATTTCTAAACATAAAATGTTAGCTTCTGCTTTTGGTGTTGCATCTTTTGCATCTTTTGCTTCGGCTGCTGTTACTGTTAGCGAAGCTGGTGTTGCTATTGTCATCGCTGCTATTGGGACTATAGTTGCTGTTAAAGCCAGTATAAAAATGCTTAAGTCAATTTAAGGTTTTTTTATGGGTTTTGGTTTTAGCAATGTATTTGATGTAGGTAAATTAATTCTTTTTGCTAATTCGCTTATCGCTTTACTTATAGCAACTTTTTTTATTGTTAAATCTGTATTAATTTCAATTAAAATCTTAAATGATGTTGTTGATTAGTTTTTTTTGCACTATTTTTTTAAAAAAAATAGTGCCTAGCGCCGACAATTCAACTTAAAGGCTTTTTAAAAACTTCTCGGCGATGTGTAACACTTTCAAGCCTATTTTAAAGGATTTTTTTATGAAACTTGAATTACCTTTGGAAGTTTTATATATTTTGGGTCAGCAAAACTATAATTTTTTAATGAGTTTAACAGGTATTCTTTGTGGTTTTTCTCTTTTGCTTCTTGTGGTGCTTTTGATAGCTTCTTTTAAGTCTTAAAAGGTGTTTTTATGAGTGGTATTCTTAACATAACAGGCGTTGTTAGTTTTGATTTCTTTTTTAGTATTTTCATATATTTTATTGTTGGTATAACTCCTATTTTGCTTATTTTGGTTTTATTTGTTAGTCGTTGGATGAAGTAAATGCGTTTTTTAATTTCTTTGTTATTTTTTCTTGATTTTTCTTTTGCTTTTTGGCCTGTGTATTATTCTCCTTCGGATTGGCTAAATCGTTCTTTTCCTAAAAATTTTATTGGTAATGCACATTTTAGTGCTAATTTTGCTTTTAGTGAGATTGGTTTTGTAGTCAGTGAGCGTGGAGCACTCTATTTTAACTCATCTAAGGAGTTAGATCCTGATTATCAAGATTTTACTGTAGCTGATTCAAGATATCCATATTCTGACTATTTTTATGATAAGTATGATTTTAAAGTTCCAGATACTGCATTTTATGAAGTTCATGTTATTAATGATAATTATATTTACGGAAAATTATTTATAGATGATGTTCATTTCGGTGGTGGTGAAATTGGTATTTTACTTAGTTTTGGAAAGCCAAATACCCTGAAAGAGATTGATAATAGTTGTTTGCGTCCTTTAGATTCTATTTTTGATTATGAAGAAGGTTATATATACACCGACGGCGGTGATAATTACTATAATTCTCCTTTTATCATGAACAGTGAAGATGAAGGTTGCGAAGGCTCTTATAATGGAGAATATGTTAATATTGAATTGCAAAGAGGTTTACAAGTTCAGAAATTTTATCAAACTTTTTATAAAAAAATTCATGAACCTTGTGAAGATAATTATATTTTTAAAATTGATGATAGCGTTAATTCTGTTACTTGCGTTCCTTGCCAACCTGGTGAAATAGCTGATAGTTTTAAAAATAAATGTGTTTCTTTGATTGATAAAGAAAGTATATCTAATCCCTATTCTTATGCTAAAGCTCAGTGTTTTGAAAATGGTGGTTTAAAATACATTGATAGCGTTCTTGGTATTTCTAATGGTGGTAAAGGTTATAATTGTGTTAGTATTTGTGCTGATGAAACTACTTATATAAATTATAATTGCCCTAATATTATTGATTTTTCTAAAGATAATTTTACTCCTTCTTGTATTGAGCATCATTGTAGTTTTATTTCAAATGAAAATACTAGTTCTAATAATATACCTTTTCATAAACCTTCTACCCCATCTTCTAGTGGTTCTGAAATTAGTATTTCTAAAGATAATGATAATATTTGTTTTGATGGTAATAGTTGTTTTAAAGCTGATGATAATACTGATGTAAAAGACAATAAAATCTGTATTAATGGTAAGTGTTCTTCTATTAATAAAGGATCAGGCTTTAGTAAAAATAATACTATTTGTATTGATAATAATTGTTTTCATTTTGGTCATAGTGATGAAAGAACTTCTATTAAGGATAATAATAAGTTATGTATTGGTAGTAATTGTTCTTCTATAAAACCTTCTAATCCTGTTGGAAATAGCTCTAATAATAGTAATAGCTCTAATAATAGTAATAGCTCTAATCCTGTTGGAAATGGTTCTAATGGCGATAATGTTTGTAAAGATAATAATTGCGGTTCTTATGATGGATCTGATTTTGGTAGCTATAATAGTTTTATTGATTCTTTAAAATCAGATTTTTTATCTTTTTCTGATGATTTGAATAATCAATATAAGTCTTTTTCTAATTCTATAAATGATTTTATATCTGTTGTTGAAAGTGGTTTTAAATCTATAGATTTTCCAATACAGACAAATACTTGTCCTTTAACTTTTGATTTTGATTATATAGATGGTAAAAATGAAATAAAAATTGATTTTTGTGAATTTACAAGTAAATTATCAGGCGTTTTCTATATTTTCTTTTATTGCCTTTTTTTCTTATTTTTTATCAGGGTTATTTGGCGTTTTTCTCTTAAGTTTTTAATTAATCTTTAAAGGAATAATATGTTTCAAATTATTGTAGCTACGCTTGCTTTTTTTGGTGATTTTTTTAAAAGATATGTTATTGAAGCTAGTTTAAGAATTTCTAGTTTTGTTACGATCATTGCTATAAATTCTTTATTTTTTTTGGCTTTTTTTGCTGGTCTTTTATCGTTTGCAAAAATTATAATTTTTGTTTTTAATGAAATAAATAATTTTTTTGAATATATCAATTCTTTATTTTTAAGTTCAGATGATATATTTTTAAATGTTTTGTCTGTATTTTCATCTCTTGGATTTTTTAAGGCTTTTAATGATGTTTTTTCTGTTTTTTCTCCTATTTTAATTAGTGTTTTTGTTTTAATTTTTTCTAAACTTCTTTGGTCTGTTCTTTTTCATATTAGAAATTCTGTTTTAGCTGTAATTATTTCTATTAAGGAGTAAAAATGGCTATTACTTATATTGTTGGCAATCCTGGAAGTGGTAAAACTTATTTTGCGGTAAATAAGCTATATGAATATTTTGTTGAGCCTACTTTAAAGAATAAAAAAATATTAGGTTTTGAAATTAAAAGAAAAATTAAGACTTTTGATTATCTTTATTGCTATACTAATATAAATGGCTTAAAATTTGATATTAGCAATAAGCTTTTAAAGTTTGATTTTGATGTTTTTTATTTGTATCTATCAGAACTTTATAATTTATATTCTAATAGTGCTAATGATGATGAAATAAATATTAAAGCCAATGAATTGAAATTATTTAAATTAATGTTTATTATTGATGAGATACACAATGTTTTTAAAAATAAAGATGATAAAATTTTAATTTGGTGGTTAACATATCATCGTCATATACATCAAGAAATTATTTTAATCACTCAAGATTTAAGTTTAGTTTCTAATGAATATAAAAGAGTTGCTGAGTTTTTTTATAAAGCTTTAGATAGTGGTAAAAGAATAAGTAAAAATTCTTTTAGATACGCTCAATTTTCATCTTATAAAATGTATGGCAAAGATTTAGTTTTTAGATTTTCTTTAAAAGCTAATCAAGAAGTTTTTAATCTTTATCAGTCTGGGAAATCTAGCTCTAATAAATCTTTTTTTACTAAAATTTTTATTTTTGCTTTTATTTCTTTTTTTCTTTTAATTTTATTTTTCTATATTTTTTTAAATTATTTTAATACTAATTCAAATGATATACCTAAAATTAATTCTGATGAAAATAACTTAACTTTTAACTTTGATAATAATTCTTCATTTCCTTTATTTAAAACAAGTAATTATTTAAATGATTTTTCTGATAATGTTAAAGATTTTAATTCTACTTTTGTTTATAAGGTTAATTGTATTCAACTTGAATGTAATATTGTTGATAAGGATGATAATTCTTTTTTTAGTATTCCTAGAGATTATTTTGATGAAATTCTTAATTTTTACAATCCTGTTTTTATTCATAAAACAAAAATTT
>NZ_JAKMQK010000014.1:0-57284 GCF_025771545.1 Campylobacter sp. IFREMER_LSEM_CL908 | reverse complement strand
TAAAATATATTTATTGGTTTTTTCAAGAAATCAATATAGATGAAATTTTTGTTAATAACTATCCCGTAGAATTAATTTATAAAAATAATCTATTTTTTGTAAACAGTAAAAATCTTTTAGTAAAAGTCAATTTGAAAATTAGTGATAAAAATATACAAGCTAATATTGATAATTTTCTTTTAAAAGATCATAACCTTAGTGTAGTTGGCTCTTTACTTATCAATCCTAAGACAAAATTTTATACTTTTAAAGGAGAAATTGATAGTGATTTTTTAAAAAGTGATGTCAAATTCTCACTTAAAAGAGAAGAGATTGCTTATGAATTAGAAAATATAAGCTCAAATAATATTTCAAAAATTTTTGATATTTTAGTGGAAAATGGAGTGCATTTGCCTTCTAATCTTGCTCTTTGGGTGGGCGGTAAGGTAAAGGCTGATTTTTATTTTATAGAGAAATTAAATGGCTTTGCAGATTTTGGAAAACATAGATATTATTTGAATGATATTAGTGCTAAAGGTTATGTAAATAATTTGAAAGTGGTTTTAGATAAAGGTATAGATCCTATCATTAGTCCTTTTGTAAGGCTTGAATTTAATAAACAAAAACTAGAATTTATCTATGATAAATTATATTTTAACAATTACAATCTTAATCAAAGTCAAATTTATATAGACAATATGCTAAATGAAAAAGCAGGAATTTATATACGCATAAAAAGTGACAATGCTAGAGCTGATTATAGAGTGAATAAAATTTTGCGTTTATATGATATAAAATTACCATTTTTACAAAACAATGGTATTGCAAAGACTGATTTAGTTTTGAAAATTCCTTTTGAACATCCTGAAAGAATTTCATATAAAGGAAATTTTGATATTGTAAATTCTAATATAAATATAAGTGACTTTAAAATCATACAAGCAAATATTGATTTACAAAAAGATAAATTAGAGATTAAAAATGCAAGTGTACAAAGTGAATTAATCAGCGGTGATTTTAATGCAAGTATTGATTTAAAGCAAAAAAAAGGTAATTTTAAGACCTTTATAACAAATTTAAAATTACCACAAGATAGCTTAAAAATGAAAAATAAATTTCTTGATTTAGATCTTAACTATGATAAAAATATCAGTTTATATAATAAAGAGCTTACTACGACTTTAAATTTTGACCAAGGTATGTCTGTTTATGTTGCTAAGCTTGCAAAGTATAAGACTTATTCTAAATTAATGCAAAAAAATAATGTGCATGATGGAGAGTTGTCATTAGATACTTTAAATTTTAAAGATTTTGATGTAGATATAAATAATACCACTTTTGAATCATTTTTACTCTATAAGGATAATAATCCTTATGAGTATGATAGTTTTAGTATAAAAATAAAAGGAGAAGATTTTAATTTAACTAGCGCAAGTGGTAGTGTTTTTGCACAAAAAGACAATGATGATATTAACATTACTTTAAATAATGTTAATTTATTATTTTCAGAACAAGATACAGAAAACACACTAGATAATCTTGAAAATTCAAATTATAATATCAGTGCTAAAAATATAGATTTGATCTTAAAAGATTTTAACAAAACTTTAGATTTTGATCAATTTAATGCTAAAATCAAAAAAGACTATATAAAAGCTTGGGCTAATAGAAATGAGTCTAAATTTGAGCTTTTGCTTAAAGAAAATCAAATGCAAATTAGAGCTTTAAAAATGGATGATGATTTTCTAAATACTTTTATGCGTCAAAATGTTTTTGAAAAAGGCGAGTTTAATCTTTATGTAGATGGTAATAGTACTGATTTTTTTAAAGGCAAATTTTTATTTAAAGATACTTATTTAAAAGATTTAAAATTTCATCAGCAACTCTTAAGTTTTATTGATACCATACCTAGTTTGATTTTATTTAAAGCCCCAACTTTTAATGAAAAAGGTTTTAGTGTAGAAAATGCTGGTATAAGTTTTAATCGCAAAAAAGATCTTTTTGAAATAGATGCGCTAAATTTTAATGGTGATAGTGCAGATATTTTAGGTCAAGCTAAAATCAATTTAAGAAGTAGTCAAGTGGATGGTTTATTAGAGCTTAGAACGCTAAAATCAGCTAGTTCGGTTATTTCTAAAGTTCCAATTATCAATCAAATTATATTAGGCAAAGACAGGCAAATTAGCACACAAATTAAACTAGGTGGAACAATTGATAATCCCGAGTTTAAAACTCAACTTATCGCACAAAGTTTGCAACTTCCTTATCATTTGATAAAAAATATTTTTGAATTACCGACAAATTTAGTTAAATAATACCACAAAGGAGCTAAGATGAAAATTACCATCATAGGAGCAGGAAATGTCGGTGCAAGCATTGCTTATGCTTTAATTTTAAGAGAATTAATAGATGAGATTATATTGATTGATATTAATAAAGACTTGCTTTTTGCTAGAGAATTAGAACTAAGTCAAAGTATAGCCGCTTTTAATTTTGATATTAAAATAACTTGTACGGATGATTATACATACTCAAAAGATTCTCAAGTGGTTATTTTTAGTGCAGGTGTAGCTAGAAAAGAAGGTCAGAGTAGAGATGAGCTTTTTGCTATTAATTCTAAAATTATGCTTGAGTGTGCAAAAAATATTAAAAAATTTAACAACGATCCTTTGTTTATCATAGTAAGCAATCCTGTAGATTTTTTACTCAACGCTCTTTATGAAAGCAAATTATTTTCATTAAAAAAAATCATTGCTATGGCAGGTGTTTTAGATAATGCTAGATTTAAATACGAAGTGAGCAAAAAATTAGATATAAAAACTTCTTATATAGATACTAAGCTTATAGGTTTTCACAATGATAGTATGGTTTTGGTAAAATCTCAAAGTAAAGTGCAAAATAAAGCTTTAAGTGAAGTCTTAAATAAGCAAGATATTGTTCAAATTGAACAAGAGGTTAAAACCGGTGGTGCTAAAATTATAAAATATTTAAAAACTTCAGCCTATTTAGCTCCTGCTAGTGCTTGCGTGAGAATGATAGAGGCTTTAAAAAGTGGAGAATTTTTACCAGTATGTGTGATTTTAGATGGAGAATATGGCATAAGAGAAAAAGCTTTTGGAGTTATGGCAAGGATTAGTCTTGATGGGGTGCTTGAAACTTTAGAATTAAAATTAGACAATCAAGAACAAATTACATTGGAAAATTCTTTTATTCAGTATAATTATAAATAATTTTTTAGGAGTTTTTTACTCCTAATGTTACTTTGTGTTATAAAATCTTATTAGTTTTATTTTATCTTTTAAATAATATTTAATCATGCTATAAATTCGCTATAATAAAAAGTTTGTTTTAAAAATAATTTTTAATAAAAAATCATTAGAAAATTACAAAAAACTAGAAAGGAATATTAATGATTGCTCCAGAGAATACACCAGTTTGGGTTGATGAAGCAAGATGTAAGGCTTGTAATATCTGTGTTAGCTATTGTCCAGCCGGAGTTTTAGCAATGAGAGATGAAATCAGTGCAGTTTTAGGACAGATGATAGAAGTGGTTCATCCTGATTCTTGTATAGGCTGTAGTGAATGTGAAAGTCACTGTCCTGATTTTGCGATTTTTGTTGCCAAAAGAGATGAATTTAAATTTGCAAAGCTTACACCAGAAGCTAAAGAAAGAGCACAAGCTGTCAAAGAAAATAAATACAAAAAACTAAATGCATAGGAAAACAAAATGAGAGAAGTTATATCAACAGGTAATGTTTTAGTAGCCAAAGCTGCGATTGATTGTGGCTGTAAATTTTTTGGTGGTTATCCAATTACCCCAAGTTCTGAAATAGCACATGAACTAAGCCATATGTTACCAAAAAATGATGGTACTTTTATACAGATGGAAGATGAAATTTCGGGTATTAGTGTGGCTTTGGGTGCTTCTATGAGTGGAGTAAAATCCATGACAGCAAGTAGCGGACCGGGAATTTCTTTAAAAGCTGAACAAATTGGTTTGGGCTTTATAGCTGAAATTCCACTAGTAATTGTAAATGTTATGAGAGGTGGTCCTTCAACTGGTCTTCCAACAAGGGTTGCGCAAGGTGATTTATTTCAAGCAAAAGCTCCAACGCATGGAGATTATGCAAGTATAGCTTTAGCTCCTGCTTCATTAGAGGAAGCTTACACTGAAACTATTAGAGCTTTTAATTTAGCTGAAAAATACATGACTCCAGTATTTTTGCTTTTAGATGAAACCATAGGACACATGAATGGTAAGGCAAAATTACCTGATTTAGAAGAATTAGAAATTATCAACCGAAAAAAATTTACGGGTGATAAAAAAGATTACAAACCTTATGCAGCAGGTGAAAATGAAGCTGCCATACTAAATCCTTTCTTTGAAGGTTATCGTTATCATATCACAGGACTTCATCATGGAGACATAGGCTTTCCAACAGAAGATGGAGCAATAGTAGATAAAAATATCAAAAGATTATTTGGTAAGATTAAAAATAATACCGATGAAATTTGTACTTATGAAGAGTTTATGTGTGATGATGCGCAGTTTTTAATCATCGCCTATGGTAGCGTTGCAAGATCTGCCAAAGAAGCTATTTTAAGACTTAGAGAAGAGGGTTTAAAAGTAGGGCTTTTTAGACCTATTACCCTTTATCCAGTAGCTGAGAAAAAAATAGCTCAAGTAGTATCTAAATTTGAAAAAGTTATGGTAAGTGAGCTTAATATGGGGCAATATTTAGAAGAAATTCAAAGAGTAAGTAAAAGAGATGATTTTATTAGCTTGCACCGTGCAAATGGTCGCCCTATAACCCCAAGTGAAATTATTGCTAAAGTAAAGGAGAATATATAAAATGGCTTTTAATTATGATGAATATTTAAGAGTAGATAAACTTCCAACACAATGGTGCTGGGGTTGTGGGGATGGTGTTGTTTTAAAAGCTATTATTAGAGCTATTCAAAAACTTAGCTGGAATATGGATGATGTTTGTTTAGTTTCTGGTATAGGTTGTAGTGGTAGAATGAGTTCTTATGTAAATTGCAATACAGTCCATACTACTCATGGTCGAGCTATTGCTTATGCAACAGGGATTAAACTAGCAAACCCTAAAAAACATGTAATCGTAGTAAGCGGAGATGGCGATACTTTAGCAATTGGTGGAAATCATACCATCCATGGATGTAGAAGAAATATAGATTTAACTCATATTTTAATCAATAATTTTATTTATGGTCTTACAAATTCACAAACTTCACCAACTACCCCACAAGGCTTTTACACTGTTACAGCTCAAGCAGGTAATATAGACCCAAATTTTGATGCTTGTGAGCTTACTAAAGCCGCTGGGGCTTCTTTTGTAGCAAGAACAAATGTTATAGAGGCAAATAAGCTTGAAAATATCATTTTTAAAGCTTTATCTCACAAAGGTTATAGTTTTGTAGATGTATTTTCAAACTGCCATATTAACCTAGGTAGAAAAAACAAAATGGGCGAAGCTGTAAGCATGCTTGATTGGATTAAAAATCGTTGTGTTGAAAAGTCTAAATTTGAACAATTAGACTATGAACAAAGAGCGGATAAATTCCCTACAGGAATTTTACACCAAGATGAAAGCAAAGCAGAATATTGTGAAGCTTATGAGGAAGTTAGAAGAGCCTTGAGAGAAAAAAGAATGGTTGATTTGGGAGTATTAAAATGAAATATCAATTAAGATTTTGTGGTGAAGGTGGACAAGGGGTTATCACTGCAGGTGAAATTCTAGCTAAAGCCGCCATTAAAGAAGGGCGTAATGCTTTTAAAGCTTCTACTTATACTTCTCAAGTTAGAGGTGGGCCAACTAAGGTTGATATTATCGTTGATGAAAATGAAATCTTTTTTCCTTATGCAGTAGAAGGTGAAGTTAGTTTTATGCTTTCAACTGCTGATAAAGGTTACCATAGTTTCAAAGATGGTGTTTGTGATGGTGGTGTTATAGTTATAGAGCCAAATTTAGTTCATCCAAGTAAAGAAGATTATACAAGATGGAAAATCTTTGAAATTCCTATTATTACTATAGCTAAAGAAGAAGTAGGGAATGTAGCTACTCAATCAGTCGTTGCTTTAGCTATAGCTGCTTATATGAGTAAATGTATTGATATTGATGCATTAAAACAAACTATGCTTGATATGGTACCTGCAAAAACTAAAGAGGCAAATGCAAAAGCTTTTGATTTAGGTATAGAATACGCTAAAAAAGCACAAGTAGTTTCTTGATTTTCAAGAAACTCTTTCTTGTAAAATAATATTTATTAAATTATCGTTATAATATTTTCCATTTTAAGCAAAAAGGTAAAATAATGAAAGAGCTAAATGGCTCGCAAATGATTTGTGAAGCATTAAAAGAAGAAAATGTTAAAGTAGTTTTTGGTTATCCTGGTGGTGCGGCTTTAAATATTTATGATGAAATTTACAAACAAACTCATTTTAAACACATTTTAGTCAGACACGAGCAAGCGGCCTTACATAGCGCTGATGCTTATGCTAGAATGAGTGGTAAAGTTGGTGTGGCAGTAGTTACAAGTGGACCTGGTTTTACTAATACAGTTACAGGTTTAGCTACCGCTTATAGTGATTCTATACCTTTGGTTTTAATTTCAGCTCAAGTTGCAAATTCTTTAATAGGAACAGATGCTTTTCAAGAAATCGATGCTATAGGTATTTCAAGACCTTGTGTAAAGCATAATTATTTAGTAAAAAATATCGAAGAATTACCTAAAATTTTAAAAGAAGCTTTTTATATTGCTACAACAGGTAGAAAAGGGCCTGTGCATATTGATATACCTAAAGATGTTACTGCTGCTATGGGTGTATGGCATTATCCTAAAGAAATTTCTATGAAAACTTACAAGCCAACCTATAAAGGAAATATCAAGCAAATTAAAAAATTAGTAAGTTTGATTAAAAATGCTCAAAAACCTTTATTTTACCTAGGTGGAGGTTGCATAGCTTCTAATGCTAGTGACGAATTAAGAAACTTGATTCATTTTTGCCAAATTCCTGCAGTTGAAACTTTGATGGCTCTAGGGATTTTAAGAAGTGATGATGAGCTTAATTTAAAAATGGCAGGTATGCATGGAAGCTATTGTGCAAATATCGCTTTAAGTGAGTGTGATTTGCTTATTGCTGTGGGTGCTAGGTTTGATGATAGGATTACTGGTAAAACAAGTGAGTTTGCTAAGGGTGCAAAAATCGTTCATATTGATATAGATCCAAGCTCTATTTCTAAAATCATCGAAGCGCATTTTCCTATAGTTGGGGATATTAAAAGTGTTATTTTAGATACCTTAGAAGAATTAAAAAAAGAAAGTTTTGACAACACAAAATACCAAGAATGGTTTAAAACTTTACAAAACTATCAACAATTATATCCTTTAATCTATGAAGATAATGATGAGGTTTTAAAACCTCAATGGGTTATAGAAGAATGCGCTAGATTAGCTCCTGATGCAAGGATAATTACTGATGTGGGACAGCATCAAATGTGGGTAGCGCAATTTTATCCTTTTAATTATGCAAGACAACTTGCAACAAGCGGTGGGCAAGGAACTATGGGGTATTCTTTACCGGCTGCACTTGGGGCTAAATTAGCTGCAGATGAAGAAGTTGTAATAAATTTTGTAGGCGATGGTTCTTTTTTAATGAATATACAAGAGCTAATGACAGCAAGTGCTTATGGAATTAAAGTGATTAATATCATTTTAAATAATTCTTTTTTAGGCATGGTAAGACAATGGCAAAGTATGTTTTATAAAGAAAGATTTTCTAATACAGATCTAACAAGTCAACCTGATTTTGTTACTATTGCTAAAGGTTTTCATTGTGAGGGTTATAATGTTTTTAATAAAGAAGAATTTCAAAAAGCTTTTAAAGCAGCCTTAGAATCTAAAAAAACTTGTGTTTTAAATGTAGCTATAGATCGTTATGAAGATGTATTACCTATGGTACCTGCGGGCGGAGCTATTTATAATATGATTTTACCTAGCTATAAAAACAAGGATAAAAAATGAAAAGAAGAGTAATTTCTGTCATTGTATTAAATGAGCATGGGGTATTATCACGCGTTGTCGGGCTTTTTTCAGGACGCGGTTATAATATAGAATCTCTTACGGTTGCTCCGCTTGATGATAAAGAATTCTCAAGGATAAATATCGTTACTTTAGGCGATGAAAAAGTTTTTGAGCAAATCATAAAGCAACTTCATAAACTCATACCTACTTATAAGGTAATTGATTCTAGTGATTTTATAGAAAAAGAAACAGCTTTGGTAAAGATTGCTTTAAATGAAAATTTTGCAGGCTTAGATGCTATATTAAAAGCTTATAATGGCAGTGTAACTTATAGTGATGATGAGTTTATTATAGTAATGGCAAGTGATGATGCAAAAAATATTGATAACTTTTTAAAAACTATGAAAAAGTATAATCCTATTAGTGTAGTTAGAAGTGGTTCTATTTTAATGGAGGTAAAATGAAAATTAGTGAAATTGCTAAATTTTTAGGCATAGAATATTACGGAGATGATATAGAAATTACAGCTTTAAATTCATTAAATAATGCAAGTTTTACTGAACTTAGTTATTGCGATGGAGAAAAAAACTCTAAAAAAATTGCAAGCAGTGGAGCTGGGGCTATATTAGTCTCAAAAGAATTTGAAAATTTAGTTTCAAAAGATTGTGTTAAATTAGTTGTTGATAATCCACATTTATCTTTTGCGCTTTTAAGTAAGCTTTTTGCTAAACCTTTAATTTCTAGTGAAAAGAAAAATTCTAAAATCGCTAAAAGTGCCAAGATTATGCCAAATGTTTATATTGGAGAAAATGTCCAAATAGCTGATCATGTAGTGATAATGGCAGGAGCTTATATAGGCGATAATGTAAGTATAGGTGAATATACTACAATCCATCCAAATGTTGTGATTTATAATGACACTAAAATAGGTAAAAAATGCCATTTGCTAGCAAATTGTGTTATAGGTAGTGATGGTTTTGGCTATGCGCATACAAAAAATGGCGAGCATTATAAGATTTATCACAATGGAAATGTTATTTTAGAAGATTTTGTGGAAGTTGGAGCTTGCACGACTATTGATAGAGCAGTTTTTGAAAGTACTATCATAAAGCAAGGCACAAAGATTGATAATCTTGTTCAAGTAGGGCATAATTGTGAAGTAGGGGAGAATTGTCTTATAGTAGCTCAAAGTGGAATTTCAGGTTCAAGTATTTTGGGTAAAAATGTTACTATGGGTGGACAAAGTGCTACAAGTGGGCATTTAGAAATAGGAGATTTTGCTACCATAGCCGCAAGAGGTGGGGTCACTAAAAATTTAGAAGGTGCTAGGGTTTATGGTGGTTTTCCTATTATGCTTCAAAAAGATTGGTTAAAATTTCAAGCAAAAATTATCACAGCTTTTAGGGATAAACATGAGTAAAAAAATATTTAAAACTATAGAATTACATGGTAGTAAAAGTGGAGAAATAAGCCTTTGTAATCTTTCTAATCCTTATGGTATAGGAAGTAATGATGTCTTAAGTATAGGTGTGGCTTTGAAAAAAGAAAATGGAATAGATTGGAAAATTCATATTCCATATGAAAATTTAAAAGATCTTATCCATGCACTTCAAGAAATAGAAAAAAGCAAAGCCTAGTTTAAAAACTAGGCGTATTTAAATCCCTTTTTCTTCCTGCGCTAATAATTAAAATAAAATTAAGCATAATCAAAACATACACAAAAGTTGGTATAGGAAAAGCATCGCCATTTGCATAAGAATGAAGCCCAGAAAGGTAAAAATTTACTCCAAAATAAGTCATTAGTATGCTATAAAAGGCTAAAACACTAGCACTTGCAAAAACAAAAATAAAATAAGTTTTAAAAATAAATCTTAAGTGCAATACCATAGTATAAACTACAATAGAAATCAAAGCCCAAGTTTCTTTTGGATCCCAACCCCAATATCTTCCCCAACTTTCATTAGCCCAAACTCCGCCTAAAAAATTTCCTATTGTAAGCATTGCAAGTCCTATTATCATAGACATTTCATTAATGCAGTGTAATTTAATGATGTTTAAATCTATATTTTTATTTTTACCCCTTAAAGCAAAAAGAATTAAACTCAAAATCCCTATAATAAAACAAAGTGCTAAAAATCCATAACTTGCTGTTATAATAGAAACATGAATATTAAGCCAATATGATTTTAAAACAGGTACTAAATTCCCAATTTGAGGATCCATAAAGCCAAGATGAGCTACAAAAAGTGAAATGCCTGCTAAAAAACTCGCACCACATAAAGCCAAGAGTGATTTTCTAAAAAATATCACAGCACTCATCACACAAGCAAAAGCTATATAAATCATGCTTTCATAAGCATTACTCCAAGGAGCATGCCCACCTACATACCAACGAATGATTAAAGCTAGTGCATGTATGATTACACATATACTTAAAATGATGTAAAAAAATCTATATACAAAGGTAGATAAAGAAATATTTTTTAATATAGTATAAAAACTTAAAAAGAAAAACACTAACGCAAAGCTAATATAAACAAAAGTTAGATTATCAAAGATATTGTAATGATTAAGCAGTATTTCAAGATCTAATCTTTCTTTTGGCGGTAAAACACTACTTCCATAGTGATTTTGAAAATCTTTTAAAGATTGCAAAAATTCATTTGCATCTTGCCATTGATTATTTTCAACACCATTGCGAACTTGTAAAAAATAGCTAACTAAAAGCATTTGTAAACGCTCTACATCTTCTTTTGCAAAAGGTAAAATTTGCACCGGAGAATACCACTTTAAACTTTGCTCATTAATATCAGGAAAAATAGTTAAAGCTTGACCGCTATAAATATAATATGCATGATTTATTTTTTCATCTAAGGCTAGCAAATCTTTATCAAAGCTAGTTCTTAATGAAGGCTTTTTGCGGTTAACTTCCTCAACATAATTACTAAGTTTATATACCCCATTATCAAACACATCATCAAATGCTATGTATTTTTCATTTATATCTGCACCTATTAATTCTCTTAGTTTGCTTGTTTTGGTAGCTATCATTTTGATTTTTCTAAATTCTTTAGGATAAATCATCATTGCTAGAAAAATTTGATCATAGTGAAGATTTAAAAAATTTTCTTTTTGAATGATTTTATAAATAAATTCCATTGCCAAAGTATCTAAAGGTTTGATTCTACCATTATGATCTTGCACAAGTAATCTTGCAAAATTTAAAGAATGCTCATAGGAATTTTTTTGTAAATTTGAGATTAAATTTAAAATTTCATTTTTATTTTCTTGTGCAAAAAGCGGAGTTTGTAAATTTGCAAAAAGCAAAATAAACAATATAAAACTTTGACCTTTTTTTAAATAAATGCTTAAACGATGAAATCTTGAGTTTTTATCAAATAAAACCCATAAAAATCCCAAAATCAATAAAGTATAACCTATATAAGTAGGGATTTTACCAGGATCTTTATTGACTGAAAGTATAGTGCCTTGCTCATCTTGATCATAAGAACTTTGAAAAAATCTATACCCGCCATAATCAAGAACATTATTCATAAAAATATCATAATCTAGATTAATATTATTTTGCTTATCTATGATTTGAATTTTTGAAGTGTAAGAAGATGGACTCATAGAGCCTAAATAACGCTCTAGTATAAAATCTTTTAAGTGTAATGCAAAAGGAAGCTTAATTTCTCTTGGTCCCCAATTGATAGTAAAATTTTTTCCCTGTAAGTTAAAATGCACTGCTTGTTTGTTTGTAAAATTTGGATTTAAAATTATTTGCGTATTTGCTTTTTGATAATTAATATTTAATTTTAAGCTAGCAGGTGTAATAGAGTCTTTTTGTGGAGTGTATTTGATGGAGCTTATGATTAATTTTTTGCCATTTAAGTCAATAGTTTTTTCAAAATGCTTTTGAGTTAGCGGGGTAAAGCTAATAGGAAATTCAAAACTGGCATTAGTATCAAAATCAGTAATTTTTATAAATTCTTCTCTAGTAACTATGGTACTCGAGCTTTGATTTTCTCTTATATGCATTCCACCTTCTAAGCCAAAATATCTAGTAAGTCCAGCACCGATTAAAATCACTATAAAAGATAAATGCAAAAGCAAGATAGAGTATTTTTTCTTTTGAAAAAGCTTGTTATAAAATATCACTCCGATTAAATTTAAACCTAGTAATAAATGCAACATATCAAACCAAGCATTATTATAAATTAAAGCTTTAGCTGCACTAATACCAAAATCATTTTCTATAAAGGTTGCCACAGCACAAGCTATGGCATATATACTCATTAGTAAAAAACTCATTGCAAAAGAAAAAAAATACTGCATTTTTAACCTTTAAATATTATTTTCTTTATAAAAATGTATGAGTTTTTGTGCTATGGTTGCTTCGTCTAAATTTTGATTTTCTTTTTGATTTAAAAACTCCATTGTAGCACTTAGTCTTTTTGCGCTAATAAAACCAGGATAATTTAGCAAAGTTTGGCTGTTTTTGTTTAAAATTACAATAGTAGGGGTGGCTACTATATCATAAATACTAGAAAGTTCAGCTGTACTTAAGTCACTTTTATGGTTTTTATAAAATGTATGAATTTTTTTATAGCTTATATTTATATAATATGAGCTGTATTTGTCTTTTATAAGTTCTTGTATTTTTTTATCATTTTTAATTTCTTCTTTTAATTTATCACAATAAAGGCAGTGATTTGCGCTGAAAATGATTAAAATGTTTTTATCATCACTTTTTATATTTGCATTATCTTTAAATAAATGAGCTATTTCTTCATAAGATTTTTTATCTAAATCATTTGCTTTTTGTAAATTTTCTTTAGAAAATTGTGTACCGCTTGAGATTAAATTAAAATCAAGTTTTTCTTCATTAGAACAAGCTATAAAAAAAATACTTAAAAAACTAAGTGAGAGTATTGTTTTAAACATTTAAAATCCTTGAAAAAATTAGAAAAAGTCCTTATTCGCTATTATAGCGAATAAGGTTATAAGATAGTGTTAAAGAAAGTATAAAGCATTAAAAATAAAAATACCAAACCAGTGATTAGCATTGCAAATCCTGCAAGTTTAGCTAGCCATTGATATGCTTTGAAGTTACTTTTATTTTCATATAAAGTGCTTAATTTTCCACTTTCTTTTAAGCGTTTATACCATACATTTCTTTCTTGTTTAATCTCTTCTTCGCTAATACTTCCTGAAAAAATCACCATATCCATAGGGAAGCGATCTGCTCTAAAATGCGTATTAAAGAAGTGAATTGCAAAAATAAATCCTGTAGCAAGTAAAGCTTCATCAGAGTGAAGTAGGGTTGCTAAGTTGATTGCTTCACCTGGTAAAAATTTACCAAAGAAAGCAGGAAACCATAAAATAAGCCCTGAAATACCAATGATAAACATACCCCAAAATACTGCTAGATAGTCAAATTTTTCCCAATAAGTCCAGCGGTCAAATTGCGGTCTTGGTCCAAAACCAAAGAACCATTTAAAATGATCTTTCATATCTTTAAAATCTTGCCAATTTGGCATTAAAGAATCAGGCCCAAAAGTAGCTTTTAAAACTTTCATAAAGCTTATTTTGCCAGTTATTGGATCCCTTGCTACATCACGGCGTTTCCAATTTACGATGATGATTTCTCCAATGTGAGAGAAAAATACTGCAAACATTACTATGGCTGAAATATGATGTATAGTTGCAGCGTTAATGATATCTCCACCCATTAAATCAATCATAGGTTTAGCCCATGCTGAATCATAGAATTTTTGCGGTAAGCCTGAGAATGCAAGACCCAAAAAGCTAGCTGCCATAAAAAAATGCTGAATTCTATGGAAAGTGCTAAATCTTCTTACTCTTACTTTATCTTCATGTGCCGCTTTTCTTGCTTCTTTCCATTCTTTAGGATATTTTATACGCATAGTAATTAAACGCAAGCACCAAAGTATAGTATGGGCTCCAAAGAAAACAAATACAGAAATGACCAAAATAGTCATGAATATATAAGCACCATGTAATCCAGGATATTTTTCACCATCGCTATGATCAGCATGTGCCATCCAATTTACGAAATTTTCATTTGCATTTGGATGGCATGATTTACAAGTTTGAACACGGTTAATTGGCGAGAGGGTTGAGCTTCTTTCACTTGATTTTAAAATATTGTGTTTGCCATGACAATCAGAACAAGTAGCAACACTTGGAGTTTCACCCGGTGTACTTAATATCATGCCTTTACCATGGAAAGTCATATGAAAAGTTGCACTTTTTTGTTTATGGCATTGTGCGCATTTTTGATCGACTAATTGTTTTTGTGAATAAATTCCTGAATGTTTTGGGGTAATATGAATAGAGTGACAAGTCGCACAAGATGGTTTTTCTTTTTTCTTTTGCATATCTTGAGCGGGTAAGAACTTTTCTACTCCATGAGCGCTTTTTGCTAAAGCATTGCTTGCTTTTTCATGACAAGTTGCACATTTTTGATTGATTAAGTTTTTATTTGCTGCAATATCAGCTCTAATGCCTTTACCTTTTTGAGCATGACAATCACGACAAGATGGGGTATTGCTAAATTTAAATCTTGAGTGGATAGTGTCTTTAAATTCGATAATTTCTTTAGCTTTTTCCCATTTAACTGTGTCTATTTTTTCAACTTTTCTACCTGAAGTTACCCATGATTCTATACCATCAAGCATTACAACAGAGTTTTTATAGCCAAGTTCTATAGCAACTGCAGCTGCTTGAGAAGCTTCAAATCTAAAACGATTTAAACCATAAAATACTAAATTTGCATTTTTATCATTAGGTAATAAATTTTGCCAATTTTCCACATAGGTTGATATGGAATTAGGTATATAACCATTAGCTTGTCTATCTTGCTCTGAATTGACATCAAAAAAATAAGTATTGTTTTGATCTAGCATTTCTTGAGCTTGTGCTAAGCTAATGCTTTTTACACCTTCTATTGAGCCTATTTCTCCATTAGCCTCAGCAAAAATAAATCCTGATGGCATAAAAAGAGTAAAAAGCACAATAAAAAGTCGAGTAATTAAATTTTTCAAGACTAGCTCCTTATTTTAAGGAAGAATTTTTCATTCTTCCTTTGTTTTTATTTACCATTTAGGATATTTTGTGCTTCTTGGATATAAATTAAAGCTTCTTCTATGATTTTCTTAGAATAAGCAGGTCCATGAACACCCCAAGAACCATCTTTTTCTAGTCTATCAGCTATGGCTTGAGCTTGATTAGTTAGGCTTAATACTTTTGATTTTTGCTCTATTGAAAGTTTATTTTTTTCAGCAAAAGTTTTATCAATATTTGCTATGCCTTTTCTAATTTTCTCATAGCCTTCTTTAACAGGGTTTTGCCACTGCATTACTTTATCATAAATCATTTCTTGATTGCTAAAGTGAAGTTTTTCAGGTAAGGTTGATTGCACAGGACTATGACAACCACTTGCACCAGGACCCATTAGGTTAATATCACTAAAACTAGTTCTACCACAACTCCACATTAAATCAAGGAAAAATCTACCTTCATCATCTCTAGCTATGGTCCAGCCACCAACTTTAGGCGATCTTTCTTTGCCTTCTGGTGGATTAAGTGTTTTTGCGGTTTTATCTACTTTGATATTCCAAATATGTGAAGCTCTAACATTATCAAATCCACCTTTATCAGGGTTTTGAACTGCTCCAAAGTTTTCACAACTCATCATGTTTGGCATGTGACAAGCTGTACAGTTATCTTTTGCGTGAATTCCACCTTTTTTGAAAAAGCTTGCTTGAGTTTCATGACAATCTTTGCAAGTTTTTTTAAGTTTTGTTTTAGTATAACCGCTTTTCCAATCATTAAAAGTTACTTCATGCGGATCATGACAAGTATTACATCTCATACCCTTATCGTAGTGTGCTGAAGAATACATTTGAGCACCTTCTGTTCCACACGCAGGGCAACTTGATTTAAAATATGCGTTGAAAGGTTTTCTAGGATTGATTTTAGCATCGGTTTCATTATATGAAAATCTTTGATGACATCTTTCACAATTTGATGGCATGCCTGCACCTCTTGCTCCATAAAGATGTGCTCCAGCCCCATGGCATTCCTCGCAAGTAATACCTTTTGAGATGGTATGTTTTTGAAGTTCTTTTGGATTACCCAGTGCTTTGTAAAATTCTTCCTTGCTTTTAAAGTCAAATTTAAAAGTATGACAGGTTTCACAATACGCAGTAGCAGGTTGGAAAACCGCTTTTTCTTTATAAGTTGCAGCATAAGAGTTTGTTCCCCATACTTGAGAGCCATTTCCTCTAAAATCTTCCATTTTAGTAGGAAAACCAGGTGCAAATGCAGCTATTTTTTGTGCCATTTCAGGAGTTAAAAACTCACTCCAAAGTCTTGAAAATTGATTGCCTCCAGCGGTTAATTTACCACTTAAATCACTCAAATTTCCATCTTCAACATGGTAAGTTCCACGCACAAGCCATCTATCTATAAAACCATATTTTGTTCTTGGTGTTCCAATGAGAGCATAAACATCATTTGGATAAATTCCATCGGGTAAAATAGTAGCTTGAGAGTTATACATAGGTTTTTTCAAACCTTCAGCTCCACCAACTTCTTCCATTTCATGTGGAAAACGCACGGTTTTTGCATGACGAGAGCGCTCCCAAGAAGCATATTGAGCAGGGTGACACTCACCGCATTTTTTTGGACCCACAAATTTGTTTGGAAAATCCAAAAAAGATTCATAAGGCAAACGATAGGTAATAGAGGCTTGCTTTAAATCATGCTCGGCAGCAAATTTAGCTCCATTTTGATTTACAACCCAATTTTCAGTTCTATCACTATGGGTAAATTTACCCACTAAACGCCCTTCTTTTTCATATTTAAAAATAGGGTGATTTTTATAAAGATAATCAAAAAATGCATCTTCTTGAGCCACATAACCATCAAGGGTTCTAGGCTCTGAAGAAGCAAAAGCTTGTGTAGTCAAACTAATGCCCAATGCTAAACAAGCATAAGTGGCGACTTTAGCTAGTTTATGTTTCATAACTTCCCTTTCATGTAGTTTTGTTAAAAGATAAAAACACTCTTATTTATTATCTATTAACTTTTAAAACATAATTTTGACTATTTTTTAATAAAAATTAACTTAAAAATATAATTTATTAACTTTTTATTAATTTAAATAATAAAAATTATCATATAGAAAAAGAAGTTACTTGCTAAATATTAAATTCTACTAATAGTCCCTACTACCTTACCTACAATTAAAAAGTCTCCATTTTGATAATGAACATCCGCATAACTTAGGTTAAAAGAGTGTAAATAAACTCCGCCTTTATTGCTTTTAAAAATTTGTTTGATAAATAAACCATCTCTGGTATTTACTGCAAAAACTCCACCTTCTTTAAAGCTTTTGCTTTTATCTACTAAACACAAAGAATCATCTTTGATTTCAGGCTCCATGCTATCGCCTATACATGGGATGATATCACAATCTTTAGAGCCAAAAAAATCACTTAGTTTTTCATCTATAATCACTTCTGAAAAACTTACATTATCATTTAAAGCTCCACCTCCCATAGAAGCATTAACATCATAATATTTTAAGACATTATAGTTTAGATCATGCGTTAGAGTATTACTCTCAAGGGAATCTTCATAAAAAAACGCATTGATATTAATATTTCTCTCATTTAAAAAATGAAGTATTTGTTTATAAGGTATGGAATTTCTAAATTTCATACTATAAAAGGTATCAGGATTGATATTTAGCATTTTGGCTACATCAGAATCTTTGGCATTTTTTATGCCTTCTTTTTGGAGTATAAATTTAAGTTTATCAGTAATTTCATTCATTTGCATAAAAATCCTTTTAAATAAAAAGTATTTTAGCAAATTTACTTTTATTTTGCAAGAATTCTTTTAAATTAAAAGATATTTAGCTTCCAAATTTATGGAAGCTAAAAATTATTTATTAGTCAGACTTTTGATGTATTGATCTACCATATATAAGCCATTGCCATTATCGCTTATGAGTTTGATTTTATCTACTATACCTCTAAAAAGCGCTTCCTCTTCGTGTTGTTCGCTTACATACCATTGTAGAAAATTAAATGTAGAATAATCTTTACTTGAAAGCATAAAATCTACAAGATTATTAATAGAAGCAGTGATACTTTGCTCATGCTCAAAAGTTTTTTCAAATACATCAAGTAATGATTTAAAATCACTATCAGGTTTTTTAACTTCTTTTAATTCTACTTTAGAATCAGTTTCATTCAAATAAGTGATGAGTTTTCTAGCATGATCACTTTCTTCTCTTGCATGCTCGAACAAAAACGCCCCTGCACCATCAAAACTATGCTCATAGCACCATGAACTCATACTCAAATACAAATTTGCTGCATACATTTCTTTATTAATTTGCTCATTTAATAAAGCTACTACTTCTTTTGAAAGCATTTTCTCTCCTTTAAGTGTTATTGCTTTATTATATTAATATAGTTTTATTAAAAAGATATTAATAATAAAAAAATTATTTTGTATTTTTTATACTAAAAGAAAAAACACTACCTTTTTGTGGGTTAGATTGAATTTTTAAAGAACTTTTGTGTAAAGTGAGTATTTTTTTAACTAAAAACAATCCTAGTCCAAAAGAATTGTTTTGGCTAGTATTGATTTTATAAAATTTTTTTGTGATTAATTTTAAGTATTTTTCCTCTATGCCTATGCCTTGATCTTGTATAGTAAATTCTTGGTTTTTAACTTCAATAAAAATATCTTTTTGACTATATTTTAGTGCATTGCTAATGAGATTAATAATAACTTGCTCAATGAGAAAAGAATCTGCTTTTATGAAAGTTTGCTCTCCTTGAATTTTAATCCTGCTTTCATTAAAATTTTCAACAATATTTTTACTTAAAGCATATAAATCAAAATTTTCTTTATTTAAAGATGTGATATTTAAATTAAAAACAAAATTTAGTTTGTGTGTTAGTTGGTTGATTTTTACGCTTTGCTTGTGAATTTTTTCAAGCATAAATTTTTTCATAGTTTCATCATTATGTTCTTTTTCTAAAGATTGCAAACTTAAATTTATAACACTTAAAGGATTTTTTAACTCATGTGAAATAGCACTGATTAAATTTGAAAGTTGAGTGTTTTTCATTTTAATTTTTTTGGCTTGTTTTTTATTTTGTAATTCTTTCTCATAAAATAACTTTTTTATTTTTAATAATCTTAAATTTAAAGAATTTAAATCATAAAAAAAGTTCTTTGTAAAATGAAATTCTGATTGACTCTTTATATTTTTAATAAACAAAAGTAATTCTTGAAAGTATTTTTTAAAAAAGTTAAATATAAAAATATATATTGCAGTTAATACTGCTAAAAAAAGTAAAAAAATCAAAATATTTTTTATCCAAAAATCTTGTATTTTTGCGTTTATTTTTGGATAAACAATGATGATGTATTTATATCCTTCATATTGATAAGCTTTATAATAAATTTCTTTATTATTAAAAAATTCATGTGTAAAATCTGCGTTAAATTGATTTTTAAAAAAATCAAAATCATCTAAAGATGAGATGGTTTTTCCATCTTTTTTGATGATAAAATCTGCTCTTGTTTGTTGAGAAAATTCTTGAATGTTGTTTGTATTGAGTGTTTTTATAATGCTAAATTTTAATGTATCATTCAAGGTTTTTAATTTTTGCTCATAAGTGCTTTTTATAGTGTTGTTTATATATTGCTCATTAACAAAATAAAACAATCCTATAAAAAATATACAAAAACATATAAAAAATAAAGCAAAAAAATTTCTGATTTTTAACACAATTTATAACCCACCGAGCGCACTGAAATGATATTTTCTTTAATTTGTGGAATTTTTTGTTTTAATCTTAAAATAGCCGTATTGATTGTCTTATCGCTTGTTGTGTCATTTTTCCATACCTGCTCACTTAAAAATTGACGGCTTAGAAGTTGATTTTTGTGATTAAAAAAACACTTGAGTAATTCTACATCTAGGGTTGATAAATTTTCAAATGTATTTGTTTGATAAATTAATTTCCTTTCTTCTATATATAAAGTAAAATCTTGATAAGAAATTTGTTCTTTTGGAGTTTTATTTCTTTTAGTTACGGCTTTGATTCTAAATAAAAGTTCATTAAAATCAAAAGGTTTGCATATATAATCATCACAGCCTTGCTCAAAACCTTCTAAAATATCTTTTTGTAAAGTCTTTGCACTAAGAAAAATCACAGGCTCCATATAACCTTTTTTTCTTAATTGTTTTATCATCTCTACACTATCGCCACTTGGTAAATTTCTATCCATGATGATTAAGTCTATTTCATTTGTATCTAGAAAGGTTTCTAAGTCAAAAAAATCAAAATAATTATAAATTTTTATATTTTCTTGACTAAGTCTTAAACTAATTAACTCATTTAAATCTTTATCATCTTCTATCAAAATAACATTTAGCATATAAAATTATATCAAAAAATACATGTATCCAAAATGTTTCCAAGTTTTTTTAAATTTTCATTACTTTTTTTAAAACAAGGAGAAAAAATGAAAAAACTTTTGACTTTAAGTGTGGCTACCTTTGTTAATTTAAACGCAGCAGAATTAAAAATAGCAGGTTCATCTACTGTCTATCCTTTTACTTCTTTTGTTGCTGAAGAGTATGCTTCTATAAAAAATACAAAAACACCTATAGTTGAAAGTCTTGGCACAGGCGGTGGTTTTAAAGTGTTTTGCGAGGGAATTACTGATATTTCTAATGCTTCAAGAGCAATCAAGCCAAGTGAATTTGAAACTTGTAAAAAATCAGGTGTGAGTGATATAGTCGGGATTATGATAGGTTATGATGGCATAGTTTTAGCTCAAAATAAAATCAATGCTCCATTAAATATAAGCTTACATGAGTTATTTTTAGCTTTGGCCAAAGAAATTCCACAAGATGGAAAATTAGTCCCAAATCCTTATACAAATTGGCAACAAATCAATAAAAATCTACCAAATAGAAAAATTACAATCTATGGCCCTCCATCAAGTTCAGGAACAAGAGATAGTATAGAAGAACTTGTAATGGTAGATATTTCTAAAAAAATTCCTGAATATAAAGGTGCATATAAAACTATACGCCAAGATGGAGCATTTATACCAAGTGGAGAAAACGATAATTTAATTGTTTCAAAACTTTCTGTTGATAAAGAAGCTTTTGGGCTTTTTGGATACGGATTTTTAGCTAGCAATGATGATAAGATTAATGCAGTTGATATTGATGGTGTAAAAGCTGATGAGAAAAATATTTCCGAAGGAAAATATAAACTAGCTCGTTCTTTGTTTATATATATGAATGCTAAGAAAAATCCAGAAGTATTTGAATTTGCAAAAATTTATATGAGTGATGATTTAGCTAAAAGCGGAGCAGAATTAGAAAAAATAGGATTGGTTCCTTTGGATGAAAAAACTTTAAAACAAACCCAAAAACATATAGAAGAAAAAGGTTTATTAACTGATGAGCTTGTTAAAGCAGGGAAAGTTTTTTAATTTTTAGGATGAAAAATTGATAAAAGAAAAAATAATAAAATTAACGCTTTTTCTTTGTGCTTTTGTTAGCGTAGTAGTAAGCTTTGCTATTATGCTAACTATTTTAATAGAGGCATTAAAATTTTTTCAAAAAGAAAGCGTATTTACTTTTTTATTCTCAAGTCAGTGGGCAGCAGATGCTGCATTTGTAGGTGCTGATGGAAGTAGCAAGCATGGGGTTTTTGGTGCCTTGAGTTTATTTTGGGGAACTTTTTATATTTCATTAATAGCAATGCTAACAGCCTTACCTTTAGGTGTAATGTGTGCTATTTATCTTGGAGTATTTGCAGGTAAAAAATCTAAAAACTATTTAAAACCTATTTTAGAAATCATAGCAGGAATTCCTACTGTAGTTTTTGGATTTTTCGCAGCCATAGTTGTAGCTCCTTTTATAGTGTGGTTTTTTTCTCTTTTTGGTATAGAAGCTAGTTTTCAAAGTGCCCTAGGTGCAGGTTTTATCATGGGTATTATGATAGTTCCTATAGTGGCTTCACTCTCACAAGATTGCATTGAAGCTGTAAGTTTAAAAAGGATAAACGGAGCTTATGCTTTAGGTATGACTAAAAAAGAAGTTGTTTTTGCAGTAATTTTACCAGAAGCAATGCCAGGTATAGTTGCAGCTTGTCTTTTAGGACTTTCAAGAGCTTTAGGTGAAACAATGATTGTTGTTATGGCTGCTTCATTGCGTCCAAATTTAACAATGAATTTTTTAGAAGATATGACAACAGTGACTGTAAAAATAGTAGAAGCATTAAGCGGTGATCAAGCTTTTGATAGTTCTTTAGCTTTAAGTGCATTTTCTTTAGGGCTTGTGCTTTTTATTATTACATTAATCATTAATATTTTTAGCGTTTATTTGATAAATCGCTTCCATAAAAGGAAAAATTTATGAAAAAACTTTTTAAACAAAGAAAAAAAGCTTCAAAAAATTTCAAAAGATTCTGTAAAATGGGGCTTTATATAAACCTTATTTTTCTTTGTATTTTTTTATCAAGCGTAGGGTATCTTGGGATAGGAGCTTTTAAGCAAACTTACATTTATGCCCAGGCTGATAGAAATAGCCCTTCATATGAGCTTTTATCGCGTGCTGAACAAAGGAAAATAAGAACAGGTCAAATCAAAGAAAAATCTTGGCTTTTAGCAAATTCTGAAGTTGATCAATATATGAAAAAAAACTACAATAAACTAAGCGATGAACAAAAAACTTTAGTTGATGAATTAGTTCAAAAGCAAGAAATCAAACTAAGTTTTAACACAAATTTTTTCCTTAATGGAGATTCTAAATCACCTGAAAATTCAGGAATCTTTGCTTCTGTGGTTGGAACTTTACTTGTGATGATAGTATGTATGGTTGTAAGTATCCCAATAGGAGTTGGAGCAGCTATTTATTTAGAAGAATTTGCTCCGCAAAATGTATTTACGCATTTTATAGAAGTGTGTATTAATAACCTTGCAAGTATTCCTAGTATTTTATTTGGACTTTTAGGACTTGGGGTGTTTATTAATCTTTTTGGGATGCCTCGTTCTAGTGCTTTAGTTGGAGGATTAACTTTGGCTATTATGAGCTTACCTATTATTATTGTTTCAACTAAAGCTGCCTTAAAAAGTGTGGATATTAATATGAAAAATGCAGCATATGCTTTAGGCATGACTAAAATTCAAATGATAAAAGGTATTATGCTACCTTTGGCAATGCCTATGATTTTAACAGGTTCTATTTTAACTTTAGCTCAAGCTATTGGTGAAACCGCACCTTTGATGATTATAGGTATGATAGCTTTTATACCTGATGTGGCAAATAGTGTTTTTGCACCAACAAGTGTTTTACCTGCTCAAATTTTTTCATGGTCAGCTATGCCAGAGCGTGCATTTTTAGAAAGAACAGCAGCAGGGATTATAGTGCTTTTATCTCTTTTGGTGATTTTAAATTTAGCAGCAATACTTTTAAGAAGATATTTTCAAGGAAAATTAAAATGATAGCAAAAACAACAAATCTAAATTTATTTTATGGTAAAAAACAAGCTTTATTTGATATTAATATGGAAATTCAAAAAAATAAAATCACAGCTTTAATAGGTGCTTCAGGCTGTGGAAAATCCACATTTTTGCGTTGTTTTAATAGGATGAATGACAAAATAGCAAAAATCGATGGTCTTGTTGAGATTGATGGAAAAGATGTTAAAAATCAAGATTTAGTCGTGCTTAGAAAAAAAGTCGGAATGGTATTTCAACAACCTAATGTTTTTGTAAAAAGCATTTATGATAATATTTCTTATGCACCAAAACTCCATGGGATGATCAAAAACAAAGATGAAGAAGATGCTTTGGTGGAAGATTGTCTTAAAAAAGTAGGGCTTTTTGAGGAGGTAAAGGATAAACTAAAACAAAATGCTCTAGCACTTTCAGGTGGTCAGCAACAACGCCTTTGTATTGCAAGAGCTTTGGCTATAAAGCCAAAATTATTACTTTTAGATGAACCAACTTCTGCACTTGATCCTATATCTTCAAGTGTTATAGAAGAGCTTATTAAAGAATTAAGCCATAATCTTTCCATGATTATGGTAACACATAACATGCAACAAGGTAAGCGCGTGGCTGATTATACTGCGTTTTTTCATCTAGGTGAACTTGTAGAATTTGGAGAGAGTAAGGAATTTTTTGAAAATCCAAAAGAAGAAAAAACAAAAGCTTATTTAAATGGAGCTTTTGGATAATTTTTATTTATTTAGAAATTTTGATGATATAATTAATCAAAATTTCTAAAAGGCTTAACATGCTCATAAATCAAACTTATTTTATAGACTCTTGTGATGATGTAGAATTAAATATAAAAAGAGAAAGTAAATTAGAATATAGAATCACTTATGATGATAGCAAGCAAATGAAAGCTATTGTTTTTATCATAGGTGGGTATGGAGCTAATGCAAATATACATTTTCTAGAAAGTTATAGAAATTTTATAGCTAAAAAATTTGATGTAGTAGCTGTAAATGTATTTTATCATTGTTTTTGCCAAAGAGTTTCTGATGTGGACAAATATAGTGCAACTACTACTTTTATGGAAGATGATTTACCTTTTTTGAAAGAAGTTTTAGAAAATTTCAAAATTCAAACAAGTAAATTAGATTGTTCAACAGCATCAATTCATTATGAGTTTTTGCATCAAACTATTAGTAGCTTAAAAGAAAAAAAGTTATTAGATATAGATTATAAAGTTAGTCTTTCACGCTCTTTTATCCCGCCTAATAATGAATATAATAATTATGGAATTATGCCTGCTATTGATCATATCAATGCCTTAAAAGATATAATGAAAAATTATCCTCAATTTAAATCTTTACCTAAAATTTACGGGGGGGGTCATACGGTGGCTTAGTGGCATTAATGTGTGCTAAAATAGCTCCTTGGTATGTAGATGGAGTAATAGATAATTCAGGTGCTGCATTGCCTCCGTTAAATTATGTAATCGGAAAAGAAGTAAAAAGTTATGATTGTAAAGTTGGTAATGAAAATATAATAATTTATAGCACTATAAAAACTCATTGGACACGCAAAAACCCAAACTCACCTTATTATTTTGCTGATGAAAATTATTTAATAAGAGCTTTACTTAATAAAGATCATTTGATTTTGCAAGCTCAAAAGAATAAAAATATTATTTATACAAGTTATCATAGCGCTAAAGATGACTTAACTCCAGCTGATCATAAAATTTCTATGATAGAAATTTTAAAAGCCTTAAACTATGAAGTAGATTTTCATCTAATAGATGAAAAAGATATAGATGGCAAATTTATTAAAAATTTAACTCATGGGTGTGGAATTCCTGATAAGGCATTATTTAATAAAGAATTACCTATTATGCTTGAAAAATTAAAAGATAAAACATTTAGTATGAAAAAAGATAGTATATCTTATCCTTGTAAAAATAAAGTTTTTACCTTTAAAGATGAAAATGATAAATTTGTTTTAGAAATATTATAAAGCTTGTAAAAAGTAATTTTTAAGTAAAATTACTTTTTACTTTCAAAAGATTATTATCAAAAAGAGTATTTATGGCAAGCAAACAACTTTCACTTAAACATCTTAGTATGCCTATATTGCTAGAAATGTTTTTAAGATATTTTTCTTTGATTATCAACACCGTTATGGTTTCGCAATATTCTAACTTTTTAGTTGGAGCTATGGGTGCGGGTAATCAAGTAGCAGATTTATTTATCATTATTTTTAGTTTTTTAAGTGTGGGTTGTAGCGTAGTGATTGCTCAAGCTTTAGGAGCTAAAGATTACACTCTAGCAAGAAAGGCAATTCATCAAAGTTTATTTTTAAATGCTTTGCTTGGTTTTGTGTGCGGAAGTTTGATTTTATGGCATGGAGAGTTTTTGCTTTATCTTTTACAAATTCCAAATGAGCTTTTAAAAGATAGTGCTATTTACTTACACATGCTTGGAATTTGCTTGTTTTTTGACGCTATGGGTATAGTTTTGGCTGCTATTATTAGGGTATATAATATGGCTTATTGGGTTATGTTTACTACCTTATTGATGAATGTTGTGATATTTATAGGAAATTTTTATGTATTACATTTTACCAAACTAGAGCTTTTTGGAGTAGGGCTTAGTAATATACTTGGGCGTTTGGTAGCCTTTAGCATGCTTGTAGCAATACTTAGTTTTAAACTCAAAATTCATCTTAAAATCAAAGAGATGATAAGCCTTGAAAAAGCTGTGCTTAAAAAGATTTTTAACATCGGTGGTTTTGCAGCAGGAGAGCATTTGATATGGTTTATACAATATACCATAGCTTTTGCTTTTGTAGCAAGTTTGGGTAAAGAAAATTTAAGCGTTCAAACGATTTATTTTCAAATTTCTTTGCTCATCATGCTAGTAGGGCAAGCTATAAGCGTAGCAAATGAAATTATCATAGGTAAATTAGTCGGTGCAAAATACTTAAATGTGGCCTACAAACATACTTGGATAGCTTTGTATTTTAGCGTGGTTGCAAGTGCTTTTGTGGCTTTACTTAATTATGTTTTGCAAGATTTTACCATGGGTGTAGTAAAGCTTGAAGAGAGTTTAAAAGAGCTTATGATACCACTTTTTACTCTTTCAATCTTCTTAGAAATCTCAAGAACTTTTAATATAGTCATGGTAAATTCACTAAGAGCAAGTGGTGATGCGAGGTTTCCGTTTTTAAGTGGAGTGATATTTATGCTTGGAGTTTCTTTACCGGTTGGCTATGTGCTTTGTTTTTATGCTGGACTTGGAATTTTAGGAGTTTGGATAGGTTTTTGTGCAGATGAGTTTTTGCGCGGTATAGTAAATTCATATAGATGGAAAAGTAAAAAATGGCAAGGCAAAGCACTAGTATAAAAGGAATTTTAGAATTTAAAGAATTTCGTTTTGCTTTTGAAAAGAAAAAACTTAAATACTTAAGACTTAGGGTAGATAGGGATTTAACTTTCAAGCTTAGCATACCGCTATATTATGAACAAAGAGATGTTTTAAGATTTTTAGAAAAAAATGAAAGCTGGATTAGAGCCAAAGAAAAAGAACTTTCTTTAAAAAGAGTAGTTTTAGCAAGTGATGAATTGTATTTTTTAGGTAAAAAATACAAGCTAGTTTTTAACGAAAATCATAAAAAAGTTCTTATAAAAAAAGATAAAATTTTTGCAAAAAATCAAAAGTCCTTAGATCTTTTCTTAAGGCGTAGTGCTAGAGTGATTTTTGAGTATTTTATAAAAAAATGGCAATTTGTCCACAAGAGAAAAGTGCAAAGAATTTGCATTAAAGAAATGATTTCAAGATGGGGTTCTTGTAATCATCAAAAAGCATACATAAACTTAAATTTAAAACTTATGCAAAAACCTATAAAAGCTATAGAATATGTGATTTTACATGAACTTACACATTTAATCTACCCACATCATCAAAAAGAATTTTATGATTTTTTATATAAATTTATGCCTGATTATAAAGCAAGGGAAATTTTTCTAAAAAGTCTTATTTTTTAAGTATATTTTTAAGCTTTCCTTAGAATTAAAATTGTTATATTTATATTTTTAAAAATTTAATTTTAAGGTTTTAAACTTGCTTTTAGAAATTACTTTTGATTATAAATCTAAAAATGATATTTTTGAGTATTTGTTAGCTTATTATGCTAAAGATTATGTGTATGATTATGAGCAAAAAGATGAAAAAATCATCATTAAGATTAAAGGCGAAAAAGATGAAATTCAAGCCTTTTGTTCTAATTTAGAAAATATCAGCCATAGTGTTTTTTTAAACAAATTTGACTTAAAAGTTATAGAAGAAGATTTTACACCTATAAAAAAAGAAAAAACCTTTACCAAAAGAAGTTTTTTAACAAGACTTAATGCAAATGCTTATACTAATGGCGAGCTTTTAGAAAATGAATGGGGTATTTTTGTAGAAGAAGAATTTAAAATAGAAGAAGAATTTATAAAAATCACTAAAGAAAATTTCTACGATAATTTAAAAAAAGCCTTGGAAAAATTAAAAAACAAAGAAAAAATGCATTTTAAAAGTCCAAAAGGAATATATGCTTTTGAAATTTTTAATGAAGCATTGGATGATTTTTTAATACCTTGTGACCCAAAACATATCAATGCATTTTTTTCTTGTAATAACGAGCAATTTAAAATCTTAGCAGGGGTTGAAAAGCCTCTAATGAAGCTTAAATTTAATGCTATTTTTAGACAAAATCATCAATTAAATCATGAATATTTTAAAATAAAAATATATGATAATCTTTTCTTGTTTGCCTTGTGTTTTGAGCTTGAAAAAGAAGGAATTAAGTTTTTAAATTTTAAAAAGCTAGAACATTTTGAAGATGATTTTGAAGTAGCTTTAATCGAAAATGAGCTAGTAGTTTGCAGGGGTTATGATTATATTTTACCTGAGTTTAAAAATTTGATTTTTCAAAAAGAAGATAAAAATTTTGCAAGAATTTCTTGTATATTGTCTGATTTTAAAGACAAAAAGCCTTTGCTTTTAGAACTTAGTAAAAGAAATGATGATATTATCTTACTTGATAAAGAGCTAAATCTTTTAAAACTTTGCTTACCAAAAAGCTTTGATGAGTTTTATGAAACTATAAGTCAAGATGATGTTGCTAAGAGATTATTAGCTAATTATGAAAAAGAATTTACCCTAGTGCGAAAAGAACTAAATATGGCTAATAATTTTTTTAATCTTTTTGGCATGGTAGGGATGATTTTAGAGCTTGGTAAAGACGAGAAAAAAGCAGCATTAGCACTTTTGGCCTTAGCAGATGAGAGTAAAATGGCAAAAGGTGTTAGGATAGATTTTAAGCTTAATGAGCAAAAAGAATTTGATTACACTAAGACCTTAAGAAGTGTGATGAGTTTTAAGCTTGCTGGAGTAGAAAATCAAATCATAGCCTTAGGTGTTGTTGAGAGTTTGGCGTATTTTTTAAGGGATTTATTTGATGATTTAAGGACTAAAGAACAAGTTGATTGTGCCGTGCTTAGTGGGAGTTTGTTTGAGCATAAAAGCCTTAGTAAAAATGTATTTAAACACATACCATTTTTTAAGTTAAGTGATGTCCCACTTTGGATATGAAATTCATATTAAAGGACTAGTGCAAGGCGTTGGCTTTCGTCCTTTTGTTTTTAACATAGCTAAAGAGCTTAATTTAAAAGGTGAAGTTTATAATAATAGCTTAGGTGTTGTTATAATCCTTGAGTGTGGCAATGATGATTTAAAAATTTTTAAAGAAAAACTTTTTACTAATTTACCACCTTTAGCCAGGATAGATGATTTTAGCTTTTCTTGTAAAAAACTTCAAAAAACTTATAATGAATTTAGCATAAGTACTTCACAAGATAGTGAAAAATTTAGCCCTATTTTAAGTGATTTTGCTCTTTGTGAGGATTGTTATAATGAATTTTATGATGCAAAAAATCCGCGTTTTAAATACCCTTTCATCACTTGCACAAATTGTGGGCCAAGATTTTCAATTATAAAAAAACTCCCATATGATAGAGTTAATACGACTATGGATGAGTTTAAAATGTGTTCTTTTTGTCAAAGCGAGTATGAAGATCCTACTAATCGTCGCTTTCATGCTCAACCACTCTCATGCCCAAAATGCAAAATTACTATTTTTTTAAAAGACAAAAATCAAAATATTTTAGCCAAAGATGAAAAAGCTTTTATCTTGCTTGCAAAGCTTTTAGAAGAAGGTAAAATCATAGCTTTTAAAGGTATGGGTGGGTTTCATTTAATTTGTGATAGCACAAATAAAAATGCTATAAATGAACTTAGAATACGCAAAAATCGCCCTAAAAAGCCTTTTGCTATCATGGTAAAAGATCTTAAAATGGCTCAAGAATTAGCTTTTATTAATGAAGCTGAAGCAAAACTTTTAACTTCAAATTTAAAACCCATAGTTATTTTAAATAGCAAAAATATCCATAAAAGCTTAGCACCAGATACCAATAAAATAGGTATTATGTTAGCTTATATGGGAACGCATTTAATGCTTTTTGAACATTTTAAAAAACCTATCATTGCAACAAGTGCTAATTTAAGTTCACAAAGCATTATTTATGAAGAAACAAAACTTTTAGAGCAACTTAGTGATGTATTTGATTTTTATCTTGATTATGATAGAACAATACACAACTCAAGCGATGATAGCATTGCTCAAGTTATTAGCGAAAAAACTATGTTTTTAAGGACTTCAAGAGGCCTTAACCCACTTTATATCAATACAGCAAGTATTTTTAATACAAAAGAAAATATTCTAGCTCTAGGAAGTGAGTTAAAAAACGAATTTGCTTGTTTTTTTAAAAATCAAATTTTCATTTCTCCTTATATAGGCGATATGAAAAGTTTAGACATACAAGAGAGATTTTTTAAAATTTTAACTTTCTTTCAAAACTCTTATAGGTTAAATTTTGATCAGATTTTAAGCGATAAGCACCCACAATTTAACTATGTAAAAGAATTTAGAGATTATAAAAATTTTCGCGTGCAACATCACTATGCACATTTGTGTGCTTGTTTATTTGAACACAAAATTTACAAAAATAATGTTTTAGCCTTTGTTTTTGATGGAACAGGCTATGGAGATGATGGAAAAATTTGGGGTGGGGAGATTTTTAGAGCGAGTTTAAAAAGTTATGAAAGACTAAATCATTTTAAAAATTTCAAACTAATTAATGCAGATATTAAAAATATCGCAAATTTAGCTTTGGCTTTGATTTTTGATTTTAATTTAGAAAGCAAAGCTAGCGAGTTTTTAGCTAAATTTTCTCAAGTAAAATTAAATAATCTTAAAAAAATTCACACTCAAAGCTCTTTATATACGAGTTCTCTTGGTAGGATTATTGATGCTTTTGGCGCTTTTGCTTTTGATATACAAAAGCTTGATTATGAAGCACAAATTGGGCTTTTGATGGAAAAATATTATGATAAAAATCTTGATTATAGTTACAAATTTAACATCAAAGAAAAAGAAATTTGTTTTAAAAATGCTTTTTTGCAAGCTTTAGAAGATAAAGATAAAGTTAAAATTAGCACAGGTTTGCTTAATGGCATTGCAAATTTAATTATAGAATATTCAAAAAAATTTAAAGAAGAAGTGCTTTTATGTGGTGGGGTATTTCAAAATAAAACCTTGCTTGAAATTTTAGATCGAAAAAATTTTGCTTATAAAACTTCTTTACAATTTCCTTGTAATGATAGTTCTATTGCACTTGGGCAACTTGTGCATTATTTATCTTTAAAAACTTAATAAAACTCATATTTTTTTAATACTTTTTTATATACAATAAAATAAAAATATAAAGGAAAGATTATGTGTAAAGATTGCGGCTGTTCTATTAATGGACATGAACATCATCATGATCACCATCATGAAAATCCAGCATTAAAAGATGAAAAAACTATTAATGTTATTAGTAAAATTTTATCAAAAAATGATCATCAAGCAGCTCATAATAGAGAGCATTTTAATGAGTATAATACTCTTTGTATTAATCTAATGAGTTCCCCAGGAAGCGGTAAAACAACGCTTTTAGAAGAAACTATAAAAACTTTAAAAGATGATTTAAAAATAGCTGTGGTTGAAGGAGATTTAGAAACTAATAAT
This sequence comes from Campylobacter sp. IFREMER_LSEM_CL908, assembly GCF_025771545.1. Lineage (NCBI taxonomy): Bacteria > Pseudomonadati > Campylobacterota > Epsilonproteobacteria > Campylobacterales > Campylobacteraceae > Campylobacter > Campylobacter sp. IFREMER_LSEM_CL908. Next base: position 25,511 of record NZ_JAKMQK010000014.1, on the reverse strand, counting down.
GATGCAAATCGCATTATTAAAGCAGGAGGCTTAGCTCATCAAATTACTACAGGACAAACTTGTCATTTAGATGCTTTTATGGTGCATGAAGCTTTACATCATTTTAAACTTAGCGAACTTGATATAGTTTTTGTTGAAAATGTGGGAAATTTGGTATGTCCTGCAAGTTATGATTTGGGTGAACATTTAAATGTAGTTTTACTTTCAGTAACAGAAGGTAGCGATAAGGTGGAAAAATATCCAGTGATGTTTAGAAAGGCTGATTTATTAGTCATTACTAAAGCCGATTTGGCTCAACATTTTGACTTTGATTTCAAAGCAGCTTCTATGGCAGCTAAAAGATTAAATCCTAAAATAGATATTATGATTTTAGATAGTAAAACAAAAACAGGATTTGATCTTTGGATAAATTATCTAAAAATGAAAAAGGAGCTTAACTAATGTGTCTTTCTATACCTTCTAAAATTTTAGAAATTGATGAGCTAAATTCAGCCATAGTAGAAACTTTAGGGGTTAAAAGAAGAGTAAGTTTGGATTTAATAAGCGAGCCTTTAAAAGTAGGCGATTATGTGCTTATACATGTGGGTTTTGCTATGGAAAAAATCGACACTCAAGCCGCACAAGAGAGTTTAAAAATTTATGCTGATATAGCAGAGAAAATGCAAAATGGACAAATCGATGAAAATGAAGGCGATATGGGGCTAAAAAATGGATTTAATTAATGATTTTAGAGATAAAGAAAGAATTTTAGCCCTAAAAGAACTTATTGCTTCTAAAATTACTAAGCCTATTAATATCATGGAAATTTGCGGTGGACATACGCATAGTATTATGAAATTTGGTTTGCCTGATTTATTGCCAAAAGAAATTAATTTTGTTCATGGCCCAGGCTGTCCTGTGTGTGTTATGCCAAGAGAGCGTATTGATGTGGCTTTAAAGCTTGCAAGTATGCCAAATACTATCTTTTGCGTATTAGGCGATATGCTTAAAGTACCAGGAAGTTATGAAAGCTTAATTGATCTTAGAGCTAAAGGGGCTGATATTAGAGCACTTTATACACCTTTGGATGTGATAGATATAGCTTTAAAAAACCCTGAAAAAAATATAATCTTTTTTACCATAGGTTTTGAGACAACTACACCTATGAGTGGGGTGATTATAGAAAAAGGTATAGCTTTAAATTTAAAAAATTTATTTTTTCATATCAATCATGTGTTGGTTCCACCCGCGGTAGAAGCTATCATGCAAGATGAAAATGTAAAAATTGACGCCTTTTTAGGGCCTTCCCATGTAAGCGTTATCACAGGATCAAATATTTATGAACCTATTGCTAAAAAATACAAAACTCCTATAGCAGTGAGTGGTTTTGAGCCAGTTGATATAATGCTTAGTGTGTTGAATATAGTAGAGCAAATGAATGCAAATACTTTTGAAGTTTATAATGAATATCACAGAGTAGTTAGCAAAGAAGGAAATTTAAAAGCTAAGGCTTTAGTGGAAAAATACTTTAAACCTTGTGATTTTGAATTTAGAGGTCTTGGAGTGATTGTAAATGGCGGGCTTTGTCTAAAAGATGAATTTGCACACTTAGATGCTAGCAAAGTGTTTGATTGTAAAGTACAAAGTAAAAACGAAAGCAAGGCTTGTATTTGTGGTCAAATTTTAAGAGGTTTAGCCAAGCCTTACGATTGTAAGGTGTTTGCAAAAGCTTGCACTCCAAAAAATCCCATAGGTAGCTGTATGGTTTCTAGTGAAGGAGCTTGCGCAGCTTATTATAAATACTATCAAGATAAGGCATAAAATGAAGCAAATTACTTTAGCCCATGGTGGCGGTGGCGAAGAAATGAATGCTTTGATAAGTGAAATTTTTTCTATTTTTGAAAATGATGTTTTAAAAGAAGCAAATGACGCTGCTATTTTAGATGATTTGGCTTTTAGTACTGATTCTTTTGTATTAAATCCTATCTTTTTAAAAGATATAAATATAGGAAAATTAGCAGTTTGTGGTAGCGTAAATGATGTATTAATGGTGGGAGCAAAACCACTATATTTATCATTAGCTTTAATTTTAGAAGAGGGTTTTGAGCTAGAAAAGTTAAAAATTATACTAAAATCTATAAAAGAAGAATGCGATAAAGCGGGAGTAAAGCTAGTTTGCGGGGATACTAAAGTTGTTCCTAAAAATAAAGGCGATGAAATATACATTAATACTTCATGTATAGGTAAAAATATACAAAAAATCAATACCAAAAACTTAAAAAGTGGTTGTAGTATCTTAGTTTCAAGGGATATTGGAGCTCATGGTTGTGCGGTTTTGGTTGAAAGAAATAATTTAGAGGCAAATATCCAAAGTGATTGTAAAAGCTTAAAAGATGAAGTTTTAACACTTTTAAATGCAAATATTTCCATAAAAGCAATGCGTGATGCTACGCGTGGTGGGCTTAGTGCAGTTTTAAATGAATGGACTAAATTAAGTAATTTAGAGCTTTTAATATTTGAAGAAAAAATCCCAGTTTGTGATGAAGTTTTAGGGGTTTGTGAGCTTTTTGGGTATGAGCCTTATGAGCTTGCAAATGAAGGAACTTTTATTATTTGTGTAGATAAAAAAGATGAACAAAAAGCATTAGAAATTTTAAAACAATTTAATACTAATGCAGCTATTATAGGTGAAATCACAGCTAATAAAAAAGCAAGAGTGGTTTTAGAAAATGCTTATGGAGCAAAACGCATTTTAGAAGCTCCAAAAGGCGAACTTTTACCAAGAATTTGCTAATGCATGAGTTAAGTATTACAGAATCTTTGCTAGAACTTTGTGAAGAATACGCTCAAGGAAAAGTTATTGAAGAAGTGCATGTTAAAATAGGGCGTTTAAGTGGGGTTGAACCTCCACTTTTGCAAAGAAGCTTTGAAACTTTTAAAGAAAATAGCCCCTTATGTAAAAATGCTAAATTTATTATGCATATTCAAGAAGTAGTAGTTGAGTGTCAAAAATGCCATTTTAGTGGAGTACTTAAAAATAATATCTTTTGGTGCCCAAAATGCGAAGATAAAGATTTAAAAATCATAGATGGGGAAGAGCTTTATCTTATGCAACTTGTTTTAAAAGAAAATGAGGATTTGGAAAATAATGACAAATAAGGAAATTATCTTAGGTGCGGGTTGTTTTTGGTGTACTCAAGCTGTGTTTGATGAAATCAAAGGCGTAGTTTATACAGAAGTAGGTTATAGCGGTGGTAAGCCAAATCCAAGTTATGAAAGCGTGGTAAATGGTGATGGGAATATAGAAGTAGCTAAGATAATTTATGATGAAAAACAAATTTCATTAGAAAAAATCTTAGAAATTTTTCTCAAAATGCACGATCCAACAAGCTTAGATAAACAAGGAGCTGATGAGGGGATACAATATAGATCAGTTATTTTTTATCAAACTAATGAGGAGTTAAAAATTATTAGCAATTTTTTACAAAAAGCACAAAAATATTACACTAAAGACATAGTTACACAAGTTTTAAAACTAGAAAAATTTTATAAGGCTGAAAACTATCATCAAAAATATTTTAAAAATAATCCTAGCCAAGCTTATTGTAGATTTGTTATTGCTCCAAAATTAGAAAAGCTTAATTGCTAATATTGTTTTTAAGTATTTTTGCAGTTAGATTTAAAAGCCTTTTGCAGGCTTTTAAAATTTAGTGGCAACCACAACCACCACATCCACAACTTTGACTAAAGAAATTTTCTAAAGCTTGCATATTAGGAAGTTCTGTTACTTCATTTACTAATTCTTTATAAGCAACTACGCCATCTTTAATTACAAACACTGCTCTAGCTAAAATTCCCTCAAGTGGACCATCAGCCATTAAAACACCATATTTTTCACCAAATTCTTTAGAAACAAAATCACTCGCAACAGTTAAATTATCTATACCTTCAGTTGAGCAAAAACGACCCATAGCAAATGGTAAGTCCATACTAACTACGATTACTTCTACACCACTTGCTGCTGCTTTTTTATTAAATTCCCTAGCTTCAGTTGCACATACTGGAGTATCAAGGCTTGGTACGCTGATAATAATTTGAGTTTTACCTTTTGGAGCAATTTCAACACCTGAAAGATCTTTGGCTTTTAAAGTGATATTTGGAGCCATGTCACCAACTTGGATGTTGTTTCCTTTTAAATTTACTTTATTTCCTTTGAATAATACACTATTCATTTTTTTCTCCTTGAATGATTTTTATTAATCATAATATAAAAAGATTAATAAAGTCTTATTTTTATTCTTCTTTACACATACCTGCTTCGATTAGAAAACACGAAGGTTGATAATTGCTTTTTTTAATCTTGTCATATTTTGCATAGCTTAAGTATAAAGTATCCTTAGCTCTAGTTACAGCTACATAAAAAAGTCTTCTTTCTTCTTCCAAACTTCCACCCATGCTCATGAGCTTTTGGTTGGGAAATCTTCCTTGTGCAAGATCAATTACAAATACAAGTTCAAACTCAAGCCCCTTACTTGCATGTATACTTAAAAGATTAACCCCACTACCACTACTCATTTCACTAGCACCAAGAGTAAGAAAGTTATAGTATTTATAATTATCACTATAATTTTTAGCAAGTTCTTTTAATACAAACATTTTCGCGTTGATTTTTTCTAAAATTTCATTTTTTTTATTTAAATCAACATTAGAGTTTTTATTAGTTGCTCTTTTAGTTGCTAAAATATCACAAATTTCTTTAAAATAATCATTTTCTAAGATCAAATTTACAAGTTGAGTTGAAACCTTACACTCGCTTGCTTTTTTAATAAAAAGATAAATTTTTTCAAGATTTTTTGCACAAAGCTCGTTGATTTTGGGTAAGCTTAAAATAGGGTGGGTGTTAAATTCGCTTTCTAAGTTAAATCTTGAAGGCGAGGCTAGCTCCTCAATATCATCAAAAAGTCCTAGTTGATAACTTTGTTTTTTGTATTTTTTTAAATTCACACTACTATCAGGATTTAAAAAGCCTTTAATTAAACTAGAATGTCCTAATTTTAATAAAGCATCAAAAATATCTTTTGCCAAAACCCCACCAACTCCTTTGGTGTATTCAAGTAAATGTATAAAAGCCATGATATCTTTTGGATTAAGCACGATTGCAAGCATAGAGCAAAAGTTTTTAACTTCCAAGCTTTCAAAAAAACTTCCTCCACCTTTTCTTTTGCTTGCTATGCCAAGTTCTCTTAAGGCTACTTCTACTCCATCTGCACTAGAATTGTTTCTAAAAATCACAGCAATTTCATCAAGATTAACCCCGCTTTGTAAGATTATTTTTGCTATGGTAGAGTATTGATCAAATAATTCATTAAAAGTTAGCAAACTTGGCGCTTTAAAATCTCCTTCTCTAGTTACAATTAATTCTTTAGGATATAATCTTTCATTGTTTAAAATAACCTTATTAGCTAACGCAAGTATATTTTTACTAGAACGATAGTTTTTATTTAAAGTAAAAATATTTGCATCGACAAATCTATCTTTAAAACTTCCTATAATAGAAATATCAGCCCCATTAAAAGCATAAATACTTTGATCATAATCACCCACACAAAACAAACTTTTACTTTTAAAAGCATCAATTAACGAGCCTTGCAAGGTGTTAGTATCTTGGTATTCATCTACTAAAATCTCATCAAATTCAAAATGATGTGAAGCTAAAACATGTTTTAATTTGATCAATAAATCATTAAAATCCACATAGTTAAAACGCATTTTTTCTTCTTCGTATTCTTTTAAAATATCTTCATAAATTTCAGCATAAACAGCTTGTTCATCATAATTTTGACAAAACCAATTATAAAATTCATCTAAGTTTGCATTAGTATTTTGAAATAAAGAATACACATCATACAAATAGCTTGGCATATAAGGTTTAGTATCGCTTAAATGATGAAAAGTGCGTTTTTCAAAAATAGAACGCAAAAGAATTTTAAGCTCACTCGCAGGTTTTAAAATAATATCGTGATTTAACTCTTTAAGTAGAGAATAAGCAGTACTATGAAAAGTTCCTGCTGTGATTTTTGAAGTAATGCTTTTATCAAAATACCTACTAAGTCTTTCTATCATCTCTTTACTAGCTTTGTTTGTAAAGGTTAGAAGCATAATTTTTTCAGGCTTTATACCATTTTGAAGTAAAAAGGCTATTCTTGCAACTATAGTTGAAGTTTTACCCGTGCCTGCGCTTGCTATAATTAGATTATGTCCAAAAGGAGCACTAGCGGCTTTATATTGTTCTTCATTTAAACGCGATAAGGGCATGAATTTCCTAGTTTAAAATTATATTTTGTATATCATTAAAATAAAAATGATTAATACCATCTTTATATTCATAATAAAGCGTGAGTTTATGAGAATCTAAAATAGTCTTAACAATGTATAATCCAAGTCCAAAACTATCTTTATTTTTCTTGCCTTGCGTAAAGGCTTGAGTATAGTATTTCAAGTCTTTATCTAAGGCTTTTCCTTTGTTTTTAAAGCAAAGATAATCTTTAGTTATTTCTATAGTAACGCAATTTTCATCAGAGTATTTTGTCGCATTATCTATCATATTTTTCATTGCAGTGGTAAAAAGTTTAAAATCTACATTGACACTAAAACTTTCTTTTATACTAATTTTTACCTTTTCATCATCACTCATAGCTATATCTTTAGCTTCATCTAAAAGATCTAAGATATTGTATTTTTTTAAATTAATCAAACCAGCACCCGAAGTAATTTGCTCAATGGCTGCAAATTCATTAATCAAAATCTCTAAACGATTAAAAGCACCCACTAATCTTTCTTTATATTTGCTATCTTCAAGCATTTCTAAAGTAATTAAACCTTTAGTAATGGGGGTTTTTAGCTCATGCATAATATTTCTTAAGAAAAACTGCCTTGAAGTGTTTAGTTTTTGAATTCTTAAAATAGACTCATAAAAGGCTGTTGCTACTTGAGAAATTTCATCATTTCCCTTGCTAACATTTTGAATTTCATTGAGTTTATTTTCGCCAAATTTATCAATTTGTCTTTTTAAAGCTCTAAGTGGTTTTAATTTTTTAATGATAAAAATATATAAAATCAATAAAACCATTACTACTATACTAGCAATAAGCTTGATCACAAAATAACGATAACCTTGATATTCTAAATCTTTATATAAATAAAGCTTACCATCAAAGATGATTTTTAAATACACATTATCTTCTAAAGTAATGATTTCAACTACACCTGTGCTAGTTTGAGCCCGTGCTATAGTTTCAGCTTTATAGATGATTTGTCTTATGGCTGATGGAGTTGTTAATTCTATCATTTTGTAATTTTTTGTTTGCTCATAAAATTCTCTTTCACTAATCACATGATTAAAATATAATAATCTTGCATTAGCTATAAAAGAATATTTTGCATTAAGCTCATTAGTGTAATTTTGTTGATCATATTTTATAAGCCATAAAAAAGCTAAAATTACACTAACGCTTGCAAGTAAAAAAACAAAGGTTATAGTATAAAAAATTGATGATTTATTCATTGAGTTAATTTATACCCTATGCCTCTGATTGAATGAATGTATTTTGGAGTTTTAGGATCATCTCCGATTTTTTGTCTGATTCTACTAATGATTACATCTATACTTTTATTACTAGAATCTTCACTAATAGAGCTACAATTATACACAAGCTCTTCGCGGCTTACCACTCCACCTTCTTTTTTAATTAAATAACTCAAAATATCAAATTCAGCATTAGTAAAGCTAATTTCTTGATCTTTCATAGTGATAGTATGTTTATATTTATCATATACAAGATCTTTTTTAACTTGAGCTTGAGCAGTTTTTGTGTTTGAAATTCTTCTTAAATGACTTTTAATTCTTGCTTGAAGTTCTTGAGGATTATATGGTTTTGGTAAATAATCATCTGCACCCAAATCAAGTGCTGCAACCTTATCGCTAATATCATGCCTTGCACTTGAAATGATAATAGGTGTATCATATTTTTTACGAATTTCCTCGCATACTTCAAGTCCATCAAGTCCAGGTAAGCTTAAATCCAAAATGATTAAATCATAAGGATTTAAAGCAAGTCTTGAAAGACCTATATAAGGCTCATGAGCAATATCTACTTTCATATCAAATTGCTCTAAATATTCAGCTATAATCTCTGCTAATTCTAAATCATCTTCTATCATTAAAATATTTGTCATTTTTTTCCTTTCTTAAAAAAGTAAAGCTCTTACAAATCCGCCTCTATTAATCCAAATTTTAACATACTCTTTACCTTTATTTAATTCTAAAGCCTTAGATAATTCTTTAAAATTTGAAATTTCATACTGATCAACACCTATAATAATATCACCTTGCTCAAAACCTATTTTTTCAGCTTTTGATTTTGGAGTAACTTCGGTAATTAAAATACCACTAATACTTTCAGGTATGCGGTATTGCTGTCTATTCTTAGAGTCAAGTTCCACTAATTTTAGACCATCAATATAACCTTTTTCATATTGTAGCGACTTTTCATCTGTTTTTAACATAAATTTAGCTGTTTTGACTTTATTATCTCTTTCATAAGTTACTTCTACTGCTTGTTTTGGATCAATACTTCCTATGTAGTTTTTTAAATCCATAGGGCTTTTAATCACAGTTTTATCTACTTTTATAATCAAATCTCCTCTTTTTAACCCTGCATTATAAGCTGCTGAATCTTTTTGTACTTCAGTAATTAAAGCACCTTCTTGATTAGTATAGGCTTTTTTAATATCTTGAGTTAAAGCTCCTATGACTACGCCTAAATATCCTCTTTCAATTTTTCCATGCTCAATAAGTTTTTGTGCAATAGATTTTGCCATATTAGAAGGGATTGCAAAACCTATGCCATTATTTCCACCACTTCTTGAAAGTATGGCTGAATTTATCCCAACTAAAGCTCCTCTACTATCTACCAAAGCTCCGCCTGAATTTCCAGGATTAATAGAAGCATCAGTTTGGATGAAATTTTCATATTGATTTAGACCTATATTGTTTTTATTTAAGGCCGAAATAATCCCACTTGTAACACTACTTCCAACACCAAAAGGATTACCCAAAGCAAACACTACATCACCTTCTAGTAATTTATCTGAATCAGCAAAAACTACTGCGGGTAAGTTTTTTGCTTCTATTTTTATCACTGCTAAATCTGTTTTAGGATCAGCACCGATTAATTTAGCTTTATATTCAGTGCTAGAATCAGGTAAATTTACAGTGATTTTTTCAGCATCTTCTATAACATGATTATTTGTTATAATATAACCATCGCTTGAAATAATTACACCAGAACCCAATGAACTTACAACTTCTTTATTTTTTTTATTTTTTGGAGCTTGTGGGAAATCAAAACCAAAAAATTGTCTAAAATAAGGGTCATTGAAAAAATCATCAATTCCAAATGAACTACTTTGAACAGTTTTAGAAGTTGAGATATTTACAACTGAATTTTTAACTTTTTGTATGGAATCATGATAAGAAAGTATAGTATTTTGATTATCAGTTGGTAAAGTTCTTTTTACATTATCATCTGCTTGTTTAAAATCAATACTAGCACTAAAAAGACTAGTTGCCAATGCCAAAGAAAGAATCATAGTTTTTTTCATGTTTTATCCTTTGTAAAATCATTTAATGCAAGTATAAAATTTTATTTTTACACAATTGTAAATAAAACCTTTAGTTTTAAAACTTATAAAAGTTGATTGACTAAGACTAAAGTTTTTGATATAATCTTATAAAAAATTAAGGAATAATAAAAATGAGTAATAGTTTATATGAAACACTAGGAGTTTCGCAAAACGCTAGCGCAGATGAGATAAAAAAAGCTTATAGAAAATTAGCAAGACAATATCATCCTGATATTAACAAAGAAAATGGTGCTGAGGAAAAATTTAAAGAAATTAACGCCGCTTATGAAATTTTAAGTGATGAGAAAAAAAGAGCTCAGTATGATAGATATGGCGATTCTATGTTTGGCGGGCAAAGTTTTCATGATTTTTCAAGAAATGCAGGTGGAGCTGACATCAATGATATTTTAAAAAATATTTTTGGCGGAGGCTTTGGAGGATTTAGTGGCGGTTTTAGTTCTAGTAATAATTTTAGAAGTGGCTTTGGGGGATTTGGAGGATTTGAAGAAGATTTAGATTTGCAAGCAAGTGTTAAAATTCCTTTTGAAAAAGGAATTTTAGGTGGTGAGCATTTGGTAAATATAAATAACGAGCAAGTTAAAATCAAAATTCCACATGGCATAAAAGATGGCGAAAAGCTACGCATACGAGGTAAAGGAAAAAGCTTTCAAGGGCAAAGAGGGGATTTGATTTTAAAAGTTGAACTTGAAAAAAGCGATGAATATGAAAGAGAAGATGATGATTTGTACAAAAAGGTTGAAATTAGCTTAAAAACAGCGCTTTTTGGAGATAAAATCAGTGTGCATACCCCAAGAAAAGAAGTTAAAATCACCATACCGCCAAATTCTAAAAACAATCAAAAAATTAGACTTAAAGGCTATGGAGTGCAAAATAGAAAAACAGATCTTTATGGGGATATGTATTTAATTTTGAATGTAAAAATACCTGATATTAATAGCCTTGATCCTGAATTTGTAAAAATTTTAGAAGAAAAATTACCTTGAAAGGAGTAAGTAATGGAGCATAGTTATGATGAACCGGTGTATCTTATAAGTGTTGTTGCAAAAGTTTTAAGTATACACCCACAAACTCTAAGACAATACGAAAAAGAAGGTTTAGTTGAGCCAAGTAGAACCGATGGTAAAATGAGACTTTATTCTCAAAAAGATATAGATAGAATCAAAATGATTTTACGCTTAACAAGAGATCTTGGGGTTAATTTAGCTGGTGTTGATGTGATTTTAAAACTAAAAACAAAAATTGATGAGTTTGAAAACACTATTGAAGAGTTAAGATTAGAACTTGATAGAAGAGATAATCCTTCAAAATCAAGAGCAGTAGTTAAACATAGAAGTAATTTTGATTTAATTTTTTTAGAAAAAATAAAATAATAAAAACATTACAAAAGGTTGGTGAGTGGATGCTTTTATAACTTTATTTTTAACTGCAGTAGCAGTTGCTGTCATACTTAATGTTATACTTAAAAAATTTGGTATTCCAACTATTATAGGTTATATAGCTACAGGTTTATTTGTGCGTGAATTTTATGGTTTTAGCACTAATGAATTTGTTATACATGTAGCTGAATTTGGCATAGTTTTTTTAATGTTTACTATAGGGCTTGAATTTTCATTTAAACATCTTTTGGCAATGAAAAAAGAAGTATTTTTAAATGGAAGTTTGCAAATGCTAACTTGTGGTTTGGTTTGTACTTTACTTGTAACTTATATTTTAGGTATAGCAAGCCATATCGCAATGATAGCAGGTTTTGCTCTAGCCTTATCTTCCACTGCTATAGTTTTAAAAATACTTAATGATAATGGCGATATCAACGAAGAATATGGCCGAAAAGCTTTAGGAATTTTACTTTTTCAAGATATTGCTGTGATACCACTGCTATTAATGATTGATATATTTAGTTCTCAAAATGCTGATATTTCAAAACTTTTACTTACAACTTTAGTCAGTGCTGTGATTTTACTTGTTTTGCTTTATTTTATAGGCAAATACCTTTTTACTTATGTTTTAAAATTCATCATTAAAACTAACGCAAATGAAATTTTCATCGCCACCATACTTTTTACTGTAATAGGAGCAAGTTTTTTGGCTCATTCTTTTGGCTTTTCATACTCACTTGGAGCATTCATAGCTGGAGCTTTGATAGCTGAAACTAAATATAAACATAAAATAGAAGCAGATTTGGTTCCTTTTAGAGATTTGCTTTTAGGATTTTTCTTTATCAGTGTTGGTTTGCAAATTGATTTTCATATAGTTTTTGAAAATTGGTTTTTGATTTTTGTTTTTGTAAGCTTGGTTTTATTGATAAAATTTGTAGTAATCTACGGTCTTTTAATCCTTTATACAAGAAAAAGAGTAGCGTTAAAAACTGCTTTGAGTATTTCTCAAATTGGAGAATTTGCGCTAGCAGTATTTTCATTAATGCAAGTAAATTCACTTATAGATGAAAAAACAGCACAAATTTTTATTATAGTTTCTATCGTCACTATGGTTGCAACGCCTTTTATTTTAAATAATCTTAGAAAAATAGCCAACGCAGCCGAAGGTGAGCAAAATGATATGGCTAAATTTTATTTATGTGATCAAAAAATGAAAGATCATTTTATCATTTTTGGTTATACAAGATTAGGTCAAGAAGTGGTGCAAAAGATCAAAAAAACAGGTATTCCATATTTGGTTTTAGAAAGTGATTTAAATTTAGTTGAACTTGGCCGCAGTAGAAATGAAAATATCTTTTTTGCAAATGTAGCCCAAGTAGAAACATTAAAAGTAGCAAATATAGAAGAATGCTCAGTTGCTATTATAACTATAAGTAATGAAGCTAAGCTTGACATGCTCTATCAAGTGCTTTCTAGCTTTAACAAACCCATACAAACGGTTTTAAAAACAAGTGGTACAGGTGCTAAGATCATTTTCCCACATACTGATAAACATTTACACATTGTAGATGCTGAAGCTTCAATAGCAAGAAATTTAGTACAAGAAGCATTACAATGTAGAATCAATACAAGTGCAGCAGAATGAAAAATGATGAAAAAGCTTTAAGGGTAAAATATGTAAGAGCTTTAGAAAAATTTACTAATTCTGCTGTGAGTGCTTTAAAAAGAGAAGATTTTGATTTAACTCTTTTTAGAGAAAGAATGCAAAAAAATGCTAAAATCTTTGAGAAAATTCAAGCGGTGTTTTTAGATTCTACTTATACTAAGGCTTTGGAGATTTTTGTAAATGAGTGTTTAGATGAAAGTTTAGACCAAAAAACCTTAGCTTCAAAAGCCAATGCCTTATATAAGCTAAAAAATAATCAAAGTTATAAAAAAGACAAACATAAAATTAAATTTAAGGATGAATATTGATAAATGTAATTTTTGATATGGATGGCACGCTTATAGATAGTGCTAATGCTATAGTATGTGCGGTAAATGAAATAAGAGCGGATTTAAATTTAGAACCTTTAAAAAGAGAGTTTATTTTAGATACTATCAATACTCCTGGACAAAATTATGCTAAGATTTTTTACGGGGTTGATACTTACTCACATACTAGCTTTAAAGAAGGTTATGAGAAGTATTTTATTAAGCATTATGATCAAAGCGTGGTGCTTTTTGATGGTGTGCTTGAGGTTTTGGAATTTTGTAAAAAAAATGATTGCTATTTAGCTATAGCTACAAATGCACCTCAAGAAAGCTTGGTGCCTATTTTAAAAAAACAAAACATTCTTTCATATTTTGATAAAATACTAGGTGTTAGTTATGGTATAGAAGCTAAGCCTGATCCTATGATGCTAAGATTAATCGCAGATGAAGCAAAATATGAAAAAAGTATTTTCATAGGCGATAGCTTAAAAGACAGACTTTGTGCTAAAAATGCTAAGATGGATTATATACATATTTCTTGGCAAAAAGAAATTAAAGACTTAGATGAAGCTAACGATAAAACTACTTTAATAGAAAAAATTCAAACTTATATAAAAGGTTAAAAATGGATATTTTTGATGAAATGTTTGCAAAAAGCCCTAAAGAAAAATTTATTGAAACAATAAAATATGCAAATTTAGGTGCATTAGAAAATGTTTTAGAAAAATTATTAGCCGATCATATCGCTATGATAGAGCTTTTAGAAAAAAATAATTTAAATGAAAATGATGTAGCACAATTTCAAATGGAAAATTCACTCTTAATAGATGAGAGAAAAAATGATTTTTATATAGGCTTAAGTGCTGAAATTTTAGGGCATGAGGGTTGATTTTGCGTTTATTTTTATCTTTATTTTTGATGTTTAATTTTTTAAAAGCTGAAGTATTTTTTGATTATACTTATAAATTTACCTTAAGTAAAGATGAAAAAGCAAGTGTAAAAATAAAAGAAATTGATTATCCTGATGAGACTTATTATTTTGACTTTTCATGGACTTTATTTGATCAAACTAATATCATCGTTCATTCAAGGTATAAAAAATACCCTAGGCAATTTGTGATGTCTTTAAGAAGAAATTTAAATTGGGTAGATCAAACTTTAGTGCCTGATTATAAAAATCCACACATAGATAGAGCAAGATTAATACTTGAATTTAGTGATTTTAAAAAAGGTGAGGCTATTTTCACTATCTACATAGAAGATAGAGATAAAAGATTAGAAGTGGAATTTTTAGATCCTAGAAAAGTCACTCTTAATCAAAACTAAAGTAAAATTTAATAAAATATAATTATAAGAAAATTAAGGAAAGCATGGTGCAAAAGATAGATCAATATATGCATGAATTTTTATCTGAATTAAATTACAAGCCTATTTTAACAATGAGTTCAAAACTTCAAGGCGGTAAAAAATTACGCTCAAAATTACTTTTAAAAATAGCTAGCGAAAACGATATTAGTTATAAAATTTGTGCCATTATAGAATTAATCCATGCTGCAAGCTTATTGCATGATGATGTGATTGATGAAGCAAAATTAAGAAGAGGTGTAAAATCTATCAATGAACAATTTGGAGCCAAAAATGCTATCATGCTTGGAGATATTTTATACTCAAAAGCCTTCTATGAACTTTCTTTAATAGATTTAAAATTAGCAAAAATCATCTCCAATGCTGTTGTAAAGCTTTCCATTGGTGAATTAATGGATGTAAATTTAAGCGAAACTTTCAATACCGATAAAAACGCTTATTTACAAATGATATATAACAAAACAGCTGTTTTAATCGAAGCTAGTGCAAGATGTGGGGCTATACTTGCTAATTTAAATGAAGATGATTTTGCAGAATATGGTAAAAACTTGGGCTTGGCTTTTCAAATTGTAGATGATATTTTAGATATCAAAGGCGATGAACAAACCTTAGGCAAACCCGCCATGAATGATTTTAAAGAAGGTAAAACTACCCTTGCTTATATGTATTTATATGAAAAATTAAATCCACAAGATCAAGAAATACTTAAGTCTTATTACAAGAAAGATTTAAACATAGATGAACTTACTTGGATTAAAAATAAAATGCAAGAGCATGAAATTTTTAATCAAATTGGTCAAGAATTAAACACCTATGCAAATAATGCCTTAAAAGCCATAGAAAAATACAATATAAAAGATTTAGAAGATATTATTAAAAGTATGATAGAAAGGGAATTTTAATGCATTATTATTATATCAGTTTTACGCACAAAAATACAGATATTGCTACTAGAGAAAAACTTTCCTTTTCCAATGAAGATAAAAAAAGAGAACTATTAAGATTAATCCATACTAATAATAAAATTCTAGAAAGTTTAGTGCTTAGCACTTGCAATAGGGTTGAAATTTTTCTTTTTATCGGAGAAATTGAAAGTATCAATGAACATATTTTAAAAACACTTAGTTTACTTTGTGGGGTTGATAAAGAAAATTTAAGCACAAAAGCTGATTTTTATGAAGATAGTGGGGCTATCCATCATTTATTTTCTGTGGCAAGCTCACTTGATAGTTTAGTTATTGGAGAAACACAAATTGCTGGACAATTAAAAGATGCTTATAAATTTGCTCTACAAGAACAAAGATGTGGTGTGCATTTAACTAGAGCAGTCCATTATGCTTTTAAATGTGCAGCAAATATTAGAAATCAAACTGAAATTTCCAAAAATCCTATTTCAGTTGCTTCAGTAGCGGTAGCAAAAGCTAAAGAGCTTATAAATTTAGAAAATAAAACTGCAGTTGTAGTAGGTGCAGGGGAAATGAGCGAGTTAGCCTGTAAACATTTATTAAATGCTAAAGCTAAAGTGTTGATTTTAAATAGAGATATACAAAATGCCCAAAAGCTTTGTGAGGATTTGGGTGAAAATGCAAGTTGTGAAAGTATCGCAAATTTAAAAGAAGCATTAAATAAATATGAGATATTTTTTAGCGCCACAAATGCTCCACATGCTATCATAACTAATGACATATTAGAAGAAAAAGATTATAAAAGATATTTTTTTGATATAGCAGTGCCTAGGGATATTGATGTAAAAGCAAATG
The DNA here is from genome assembly GCF_025771545.1 of Campylobacter sp. IFREMER_LSEM_CL908. Taxonomy (NCBI): domain Bacteria; kingdom Pseudomonadati; phylum Campylobacterota; class Epsilonproteobacteria; order Campylobacterales; family Campylobacteraceae; genus Campylobacter; species Campylobacter sp. IFREMER_LSEM_CL908. Next base: position 9,352 of record NZ_JAKMQK010000014.1, on the reverse strand, counting down.
AAAAAAATATAGTTTATGCTGTTGATGATTTAGAAGAAGTTGTAAGAAAAAATTTAACACTAAGAGAACATCAAGCCCAGATTGCTTATTCTATAGTAGGCACTATGACAAATGAGTTTTTCCAACATCTAAGCAAACTAGCAACCTTACCTTTGGTTAAGCAATTACGCTTGCAAGCTGATGAAATCGCTAAAGAACAATTACAAAAGGCCATAGATAAAGGATATTTAAAACACTCAAATCATGAAGAAGCAAGAAAGCTTATAAGACAGGTGATGAATGCATTTTTACATCATCCTAGTGTAAATTTAAAAAAACTAAGTGGAACTATGCAAAATGACTCTGTTGTAAATGCCATGCGTTATGTGTTTGATTTAAAAAATGAAAGCATGGAAGGTTTAAACTTCTATAAATGTGAATTTAATTTGGAGAATAATCATGAAATTTAGTAAATTTTATGCCATAAGCACAAAAGAAAATCCAAAAGATGCTACCCTGCCAAGTCATATATTTTTAGTTAAGGGTGCTTTTGTAGAACAAATTGGAAGTGGTTTGTATAATTTTTTACCTTTAGGAAAAAGAGTTTTAGATAAGATTAAAAATATCATCAAAGAAGAAATGGATAAAGTGGGAGCTTTAGAAGTAAATTTAAGTTTTAATACCCCAGCTGAACTTTGGAAAGAAAGTGGGAGATTTAATGTTTTTGGTAAAGAGCTTTTACGCTTTAAAGATAGAAAAGAAAATGATTTTGTCTTAGGACCAACCCATGAAGAAGCCATAGTAGCTTTGGTTAGAAATAAAGTAAATTCTTACAAGCAACTTCCTTTGCATTTATATCAAATAGGACTTAAATTTAGAGATGAAGCTAGACCTAGATTTGGGCTTTTAAGATGTAGAGAATTTTTAATGAAAGATGGCTATAGTTTTCATAGCAATGAAGCTGATTTAGATAAAGAATTTAATCTTATGCATGAAACTTATAGTAAAATTCTTACAAGATTAGGGCTTGATTTTAGAGCTGTTGAAGCTGATAGCGGGGCTATTGGCGGAAGTGGTTCAAAAGAATTTATGGTTTTGGCTAAAAATGGCGAAGATGATATATTATTATGTGAGCATTGTGATTATGCTGCAAATATCGAAGCAGCAAAAAGAGCTAAAAAAAGTTGCGAAGATGAAAGACCAGAAGCTGACTTTGCTACACAATTTCACACTCCAAATGTAAAAACTATAGAAGAATTAGCAGAATTTTTTAAAATTAATCCTTACTATACTGTTAAAGCTATTGCTAAAAAAGCTATTTATGAAAATGAAGAAAAAATTGTAGTATTTTTTATACGCGGCGATGATGAACTGCAAGAAGTTAAAGCACTAAATGCAGCAAATGCATTAGAATTGGCCGATGTAAGTGAAGAAGAATTAGAAAAAGCAGGTTTAGTGCCAGGATTTATTGGCTTTGTAGGATTAAATGGAGTTGATTTTTATATTGATCATGAGCTTGAAAATGAAACAAATATGATTATTGGAGCAAATAAAAAAGATTATCATTTGGTTGGAATCAATGTTGTAAATTTAAATAAAGAACGCTTTAAAGATCTTGCCGCAGTTAAAGAGCATGATCTTTGTCCAAAATGTCAGCACAAGCTTAAGCAAAGCAAAGGTATTGAAGTAGGACATATTTTTAAACTTGGAAATAAATACTCAAAAGCAATGAATGCAAGCTATTTAGATGAAAATGGTAAAGCTCAATTTTTCACTATGGGTTGTTATGGTATGGGGGTGAGCCGTTTAGTAGCTGTTGCCATAGAAGCAAGCCATGATGAAAAAGGTTGTATTTGGAATAAAACTCTAGCTCCTTTTGTTTTAGATATTATCGTTTCTAATATAAAAGATACAAAAGCTATGGAATTTGCCGAGCAAATTTATACTCATTTTAAAGATAAAGAAATTTTGTTTGATGATAGAAATGAGCGTTTTGGTGTAAAGATTAATGATTTTGAATTAATGGGCTTTCCTTATGCTTTAGTTATAGGTAAGGGTTTAGAAAGCGATGAAGTAGAGTTAATCCATAGAAATACTCTAGAAAAACAAGTTTTAAAAACCCAAGAAGTAATTTCACACTTAGAGAAAATTTTATGATAGCAAAAACAAATTTAAGTGCTTTTTTGATTTTAGAATTGATTGCTAGTATTTTATTTATAGTCTTTTTTGGTTTTTTAAATTTTTTTATGATAGTTTTTGCAAGTATGTTTTTAGGAGCAATGTTTTTAGCAAAGACTTGGACAAATCTCATAACTATGCAAAATGCCAATACTAATTTATTTGGTATGATTAAATTATTTTCCTTAACTATAGTTGGAATTTTACTTTTAATACCAGGAATTTTAAGTACATTTTTGGGAATTTTACTCTTATTTTTTATGATGATATTAAAATTATTTACAAAACAAAAAAGAAAATATCATCAAACAAACAACGAAGAAGAAATCATAGATGTAGAAATCATACAGGAGCATAAAAAATGCAATTAATCATCGCAACAAGAAAAAGCCAACTTGCATTATGGCAAAGTGAGTATATAAAAAATAAATTATTACAAACACATTCTGATTTAGAAATTTCTTTAGAGGGTTTTAAAACTAAAGGTGATGTTTTACTTGATTCTCCTTTAGCTAAAATAGGTGGAAAAGGACTTTTTACAAAAGAACTTGAAGAAAGTATGTTAAGAGGTGATTCACACTTAGCTGTGCATAGCTTAAAAGATGTGCCAAGCTTCTTTCCTGATGGCTTAGTTTTAGCTGCTATTTCAAAAAGAGAAGTGGTAAATGATGCTTTTTTAAGTGAATATTATGAAAACTTAAATGCTCTTCCAAAAGGTGCAAAAGTAGGCACTACAAGTCTTAGAAGAAGAATGCAGCTTTTAGCGTTAAGACCTGATTTAAATATCATTTCTTTAAGAGGTAATATCAACTCACGCTTAGAAAAACTTAAAGCTAAGGAATTTGATGCTATTATTTTAGCTCTAGCTGGCATTAAACGCTTGGGTTTAGATAAAGAAATAAAATACATTAGGGCTTTTGAACTTGATGAGATGATACCTGCAGCTTCTCAAGGAGCTTTAGGTATAGAAAGCATTGATGATAAACAAATTTTAAAATACCTTGAATGCTTAAACGATAAAAATGCCTTTATAGAAACTCATATAGAAAGAGATTTTATAAAAACCTTAGAAGGTGGTTGTCAAGTACCTATAGGAATTAATGCAAAAATCATTGATGAAAAAATAGAAATTCGCGCCATAGTGGGCTTACCCGATGCAAGTAAAATTTTAAAAGAAAAAAGAGTAATTGATAAGCAAAATTACTCAAATACAGGCGAGCTTTTAGCCAAAGAAATGATAGCAAAAGGTGCAAAAGAAATTTTAAAAGAAGCAGAGAGTATGATATAAATGCAAAAATTCGTAGAGCTTTTAGAAAAAAATAATTTATTAAAAACCATCCATGAGCCAGTAGATGTAGAACTTGAAATGGCACATTTAGCTTATATAGAAGTTAAAAAAGAAGACTCTAAAGCCTTGCTTTTTACTAATGCAGTAAAAAATGGTAAAAAATACGATTATCCTGTATTATTAAATACTTTTTGCAGTAAAAAAGCTTTAAATTTAGCATTTGGAAAAGATTATGAAGATGTAGCTAAAGAAATTAGCTCTTTACTTAAAATGCACATACCGCAAAGCTTTGGTGCGAAATTAAATTTTTTCAAAACCTTGCTTGATTTAAAAAATATCCCACCAAAACGTATCAAAAAAGATGGAGAATTTAACTACAAAAGCTTAAATTCTTTATATGAAATACCTATTTTAAAAACTTGGGAAAAAGACGCTGCACCTTTTATCACTATGGGGCAAGTTTATACTCAAAGCATAGATGGAAAACAAAATAATCTTGGAATGTATCGCTTGCAAGTAGTTGATGAAAAAACCTTGCTTATGCATTGGCAAATTCACAAAGACGCGAGCCACTTTTTCCATGAGTATAAAAAAGCAAATCAAAAAATGCCAGTAAGTATAGCCATAGGTGGAGATCCTTTATATATTTGGTGTGCTCAAGCGCCTTTACCAAAAGGTATTTTTGAACTTTTACTTTATGGTTTTATTAAGAAAAAACCTGCTATTTTGGCAAAATGCAAAAGCAATCACCTCTATGTGCCTTATGATAGTGATTTTGTGATTGAAGGTTTTGTAGATCCAAATGAATTTACACCCGAGGGGCCTTTTGGAGATCATACAGGCTTTTATACTCCTGTTGAACTTTGTCCTGTCTTAAAAGTAGAAAAAATCTTTGCTAAAAAAAATGCGATTTATCAAGCTACGGTTGTAGGAAAACCGCCTTTAGAAGATAAATACATGGGGCTTGGCACAGAAAGAGTTTTTCTACCTTTACTTCAAACTAACGCACCTGATTTGATAGATTATAACATGCCTGAAAATGGAGTTTTTCATAATTTAATCTTAGCCAAAATAGAAGCAAAATATCCAGCTCATGCAAAACAAGTAATGCATACTTTTTGGGGAGTAGGGCAAATGAGTTTTGTAAAACATGCTATTTTTGTCGATGAAAATGCACCTTGCTTGCAAGATTATGACAAGCTCATACCTTATATACTTAATCGCTTTGATGAAGAAAAATTACTTATTAGTGAAGGAATTTGCGATCAACTCGATCATGCTTCAAGCACTTATTGTTACGGTGGTAAAGCAGGGCTTGATGCGTGTGGCGATGAGAAAAAAGTTGAACTTGAAATTCTAAGTGATGAAACTTTGTTTTCACTTTTTAAAGAAAAAGATCAAAATATTTTAAAATTAAAACAATTTTACACCCAAACCTTTGCTCCAATTTGTGTGATCTTAATTGATAAAAAAGAAAAAATTGCTCAAATTTTTGAAAAACTACAAATTTATAAAAAACATTTTAGAATTTTAGTTTTTTTAGATTCAGATGCTATTTTGGAAAATCCTTATATGTTGATTTGGCGTGTGGTAAATAATATCGATGCAAAAAGAGATATATTTATCAAAAAAGACTGCATTGCAATTGATGCAACAAATAAAGGATCATTAGAAGATTATCATAAAGAGTGGCCTTTAATGACAAATTGCTCCAGAGAAGTTATAGACAGACTTATTGCAAAAAAATTACTTGCAAATGATGAAAAATTCTTCAAAAAGTTTGAAATTTTTTAATTTTAAACTTTTTGAGAACACTTTTTGCTTATTAAATATATATATTTTTAATTTAAATATTAAGTTTTTTAAAATTGTGTCGATAGTGTGTTTTAGAGTCTTTTAAAAAGGAGTTTAAAATGGACATTAGCAATATTCAAAGGGATACAAATATCACTCATTTTAACACAAAAAGTGTTGAAAAGCCATCTCAAGAGAATAAGCAACAGGTTGATTTAAATGATCAAGATGAGAATTTAAATGAAAAATTAAAAAACGCAACAGAAAAACTTAATAGACAAATGGAAACATTGGAAACAAATGTGCGTTTTGCGTATAATGATAAAATAAACGAAATGTATGTAAATGTCACCGAAAAAGACACAGGTAGGTTAATACGCAAAATTCCTAGTGAAGAAGTTATGAAATTAATAGAACATTTTAAAGGTGTTATTGGCACCATTTTTGATAAGGAGAGTTAATCATGGCAGTAGGTAGTTTAGGAAGTTTAGGTATAGGTTCAGGAGTTTTAACAAGCGATACGCTTAATAAGCTTAAAGAAGCAGAAATGAATGCTCACTTAAAGCTTTATAACACGCAACTTGAAACTAACACTTCAAGACAAAAAGACTTAGCAGAGCTTGAAGCTAAACTACTTGCTTTTCAAACTGCTGTAAATAGTCTTGGCGATACTTCTCAATTTAACAAAAAGAAAGTTTCTCCTAGTGTAAGTGGCGATAGCGCTGCTGCTAGCTTGGTTGTAGGCTCTTTATCTAATCTTTCAAATATGAAAGTCATAGTCGATCAACTTGCTCAAAAAGATGTTTATCAAAGCAATGGCTTCCAAGATAAAACTGCCTCTGTAATGAAAAGTCTTGGTATAGAAGGAACAGATGGTAAAGCTTCTTTTACTATTACCCAAGATGGAAAAGACTATAAAATAGAAATTGATCAAAGCACAACCGTAGCTCAACTTGCTGAAAAAATCAATTCCGCCACAGGTGGTAAAATAGAAGCTAAGCTAGTAAATACCGGAGATAGAGATAATCCATACCGCTTAGTAGTACAAAGCACTGAAACAGGAACTAAAAACAATATCTCTTTTTCAGGCGATGATAAGCTTTTAAAGGCTATGGGTTGGGAGCTTGATAAAAATAGCATTAGTGCGGGTGGTTTATATGGTTTTAGACCTCAAGATGCTAAAGATAAAGATAAAATAACCGGAAGTATTCAAATTAATAATCAAGATGATAAAATTCTATCTTCACCAGATGAGAAAACTTCTTTTACTTTTGTTATTAAAAATGGTGAAAGATATGATAGATTTACTATAAATATTGATGAAAATACCACTTATAAAAGTTTAGCAGAGGATTTAAAAAAACAAACTAATGGAAAAGTGGAATTAAGCTTTGGAGAAGATGGTAAAACTCCAACTTTTAGAGCCACTAATGGTGGTGAATTAAGTCTTTTTGATGGTGGCTATGCAACTGATGCTGATGGCAATATAGATCAAGCAAATTATACTAGAGATGAAAAAGCCACAAAATTATTAAGTGAAAAATTTGGTATTAAATTAGATACAAGCACACCACAAGGCTACAATGTAAAAGCAGACAATGAAAATCATATCCAAAAAGGTATGGATGCTATCTTTAGTGTAGATGGTGTTAAAATGACTAGACCAACTAATACCATCACAGATATAGGACCTGATATTACCCTAGAGCTTAAACAAAAGGGTGAAATTAGTTTCAATGTTACTCAAGATACTGAAGCCATAGCACAATCTTTAGAAAGTTTAGCTACTGCTTATAATGATTTAATGATCAATCTTAATGCAGCGACAAAATACGATCCTGATGCAGGGACAAAAGGAAATTTCGTAGGTGTAAGCTCGATTTATAATATAAAATCACAAATTAACAATATTTTGCTTCAAACTATCACAGTAGATGGAACAATCACAGTTGGAGATAGTGATACTTCAGATGGTGTTAAAGTTTCTTCAAAAGTAAGTTTATCTTTAGCTGATTATGGTTTGACTTTAAATGATGGGGTTTTAACCTTTGACTCTGGAAAATTTAATGCTAAATTTAACGAAGATCCTGAAATGGCTGAGAAATTTTTCGTAGGACACAATGGCTTTGAAGACATTGATTTGGTAGGAGATAAGATTAGTAGTTTTGGTAAAGATGATATTAAATTTGAACAAGGTAAATTTACTATTACTTACAATGATGAAACTATAGATTTAGGTAAAACTGCCAATGGAGATCCTTTTACTTTAACTGGCGATACAGATGTGGAAAAAGCCCAAAATTTAGTTGATCATATAAATAGTTTTGGCTTAGAAGGCTTAGAGGCTAGTTTTCAAATTATCAACCAAGGCAGCAAAGATCAACAAATTCAATTTAAAATCAAAGGAACATCAGGAAGTAACCTAGAAATTCAAGGCGATAAAGACTTTTTGAAAAAATTTGGCTTAAGTCCAAAAACTATATATTCAGTTTATAAAGAAGAAACTGGAACCTTTGGGGTATTAAAAAACACTATGGGTGAGATGATGAGCTCTGATGGTTCTTTTGGGGGTTATAAAGACTCTTTAACTAAAGAATCAAAAAATCTAAACGAAACTATAGAAAATACTAAAAAATCCATAGAAAGCAGATATGACACAATGTGGTCAAGATGGGCAGCATATGATGGTATAATTGCAAAATTAAATAACCAAGCAAGTGTTATTACAAATATGATTAATGCAGCAAATAATCAAAATTCTTAAAAAATAGAGAGGATTTAAATGCTAAATAGTGCAGTATATAATGCGTATTCACAAAATCAAACTGGTGTAGAATCCCAAGAAAAACTTATAGAGATGTTATATAGCGGGATTTTACGCTTTGCAAGTAGGATAAAAATAGCTATTCAAAATGGAAATATAGAAGAAAGAGTGTATTATGTAAAAAGAGCTAGTGCTATTTTTATAGAATTGTTAAATTGCCTTGATTATGAAAAAGGCGGAGAAATAGCACACTACTTAAGTGGCCTATACACTAGAGAATTACAACTTCTTTCTTTGGCAAATATAGAAAATAGTGAAGCAAGAGTAGATGAAGTTATCAATGTAGTCAAAGGCTTGTTAGAGGCTTGGAGAGAAGTTCATCAAAAATGAGTGAAAAAAAATGGATAGATGAGTTTAAACTAGCTGTATATACTGAAGATGTGGAAAAAATAGTTAAACTCATAGAAAAACCTGACTTTAAAGATTGTCCCAATGAGGCTTTGGCTCTTACTAATGAGGCAATAGCTTTTATGAAAAAAAAGCAAGATGAAGTAGCAAAAAATTTACAAAAACTCAAAAAAGCATCTGCTTATATAAAATAAAACATGGCGATAAGCCGAGTTCTGTCAAGAGCGATCATTTATCTAGACTTGTTTTTGCAAACAAGTTCAAGCGAAGGGTTATATTATAAGACTAAAACCACCCCTTCTTGCTGCGGATTGGGTTTACATAGCTAGCTTTGTTACCAAAGCTACTGGTAGGCTCTTACTCTACCGTTTCACCTTTTCCATATAATATGGTAGTTTTCTTTCTGTTGCACTTTCCCTTAGGTTACCCTAGCCATCCATTAGATGGAATCCTTGTCTTATTGCAGCTCGGACTTTCCTCTTCAAAAGAAGCGATCGCTTGCCATGTTTAGATAAATTTTATCAAAAAAATCATTTTTATACTAGAGTAAAAATAAGATTTAATGTAATTTTTAATTCATTTTCATATTTTACAAGCTCTAAATTTTTGACTTTTATATAAGGATCTAGTTCTTGCAAAAATTGCATTAAGAAATAAAAATCACCATTAAAACTCAATCTTAAATCATAATAAGTAAAATACTGATCTTGACTTTCATGACTTTGGATTTGTAAAAACCTTACTTTAGTGAGATTTTTTTCTATATTTTTTAAAACACTTTGATAATCTTTATTTTCTTCTAAGGATATTTCATTATCAAAAGATTGCAATTTTTCATCTTTAAAATCAGAAATCAATTCTTGTTTTTGCTTATATTTTGCTTGTAAAATAAATAACTCATCTTTTGATAATTTCATTTGTTTTTCAAAATACTCAAAAAT